>CAYMIF010000036.1:0-22349 GCA_964390375.1 uncultured Methanosarcinales archaeon | reverse complement strand
CCAGAACTCACCGCTTCGAATCAATATCTAATCTAATTTTTATGGGCGTTTGGCCTTGGTTTATTGGTGAGTTCTGGGGATTGCGGATTCGACGGCTCGAATCTGGAATAATTAGCACCATAAAATTGACTAAGCCTGAAAATCCAAACCTTTATAAACCATCCCCTAATCCAAGGCAATATTGATAGCCCGAGTTCATTTGAGCGCCTGATTAGGGTAATCAGATTCGAATTCTGCTATCGCTACGAGGCTAATATATAATGGCTGAAGATAAGAATTTCAAATACATCGTCAGGATCGTAAACACCGACATAGATGGGAATAAGAAGATAGGCACTGCTCTGACCAAGATCAAGGGCATAGGCTTTATGTTCTCGAATGCAGTTCTAAACAAGCTTAAGATTGATAAGGAAAAAAAGACAGGAAATCTGTCAGATTCTGAGATTTCAGAGCTCAACAAGATAGTCCGGAATCCTCATGAATATAATCTTCCAAATTGGCTTCTCAACAGGAGAAAGGATATGGAGACCGGAGAGGACAAGCATCTTTTGGCTGCAGATCTTGATTTCACAAGGACTGCAGATATACGGGCCCTTCAGAAGATCAAGTCATACCGTGGTCTTCGGCATATGTGGGGGGTTCCGGTAAGAGGACAGAAGACAAAATCCAACTTCAGAAGGAATAAAGGAAAGGTAAGGGGCGTACAGAGGAGAGCCGGCGCCAAGAAAGGACGATAAGCGTGATACTATATGGGAGACATAAAAAAGAACACTAAAAAATATCTGACACCCTCGAGTGCATATTCCAAGGAAAGGATTGACTCTGAAAAAGAGCTCATGAGGGAATATGGTCTGAAGAACAAGAGGGAGATCTGGCGGGTTCAGTCGCTTCTCCAGGGTATTAAGAACCAGGCGAAAAAGACAGTGACCAACGAGCAGATTCAAAAGGAAAAAGAACTCCTCTATAAACGTCTTGTGAATCTTGGCCTTTTAAAATCAGTCGAAGGTTCAGATAGCATCCTTTCATTGGAGGTAAAGGACATCCTCGACAGGAGGCTTCAGACCATTGTCTACAAGAAAAGTCTTGCCAGGACGATTGATCAGGCAAGGCAGTTCATAATTCACGAGCATATCCATATCAACGGCAAGAAGATTTCAAGGCCAGGATACTTGGTATTGTCTGGCGAGGAACAGAATATCGATTTTACAGCAGGATCAGCATTTTCAGATCCTGAACACATAGAAAGATCCAAAGAAGAGAAGAAGGTTAAGAAGAGGCCAGAAAAAGATGAAAAGCGAAGATCATACAAAAAAAGAAACTGAAAAGCCTAGGCGAACTCATAATCCAAGGGACAGGCCAGATAGAAGGCATGGGCGTGATTTTCGGAGTTCTCAGTCCCGTTGGGGCATTGCTCATATATATTCTTCTTATAATAACACCATTATCCATATAACCGACATTTCAGGAAGCGAAAGCATTGCCAGGGCATCTGGTGGTCAGGTAGTCAAGGCAGACAGGCTTGAGAGTTCTCCGACAGCTGCTATGACTGCGGCCAAGAAAGTTGCAGAGATTGCAAAGGACAAGGGCATAAATGCTATACACATAAAGATTCGTGCTCCGGGTGGACACAACGGCCCGACAAATCCTGGCCAGGGCGCTCAGGCAGCGATCAGGACCCTATCAAGGATGGGTCTGAGGATAGGGATCATCGAGGATGTTACACCTCTTCCTCATGATGGTTGCCGAAAGAAGGGCGGTCGTCGTGGAAGGAGAGTATGATTACGCATATATATTAATCGATAATTAGAAAACATTGAGGCGAAAAAAATGGACATCAGACTGTTAGATAAGAATTCCGACAAGAGCAAGGTATCCCTTTTAGTAAAGGGTCTTGATCCGTCATACATCAATTCACTGAGAAGGATAATGATGAACAAGGTACCTACCCTGGCGATTGAGGATGTTGAGATTCGCAGTAACAGCTCTGTATTATATGATGAGACCGTCGCTCACAGGATGGGTCTGATTCCTTTGAAGACAGATCTCAAAACCTACAACAGAAAGGAAGACTGCAAGTGTGGCGGAAAAGGCTGCGCACAGTGTGAGCTCAAGTTCACTCTGAAATCAAAAGCTACAGGGATGATTACAGCCTCCAGCATGAAATCGTCTGACCCAAAGGTCGTGCCGGTCTATCCTAACATGCCGATAGTCAAGCTTCTCAAGGGCCAGGAGATTGAGCTCATGGCGATTGCGACCATGAATGTCGGAAAGGAGCATGCCAAATGGACTCCTGGTCTTGTGCATTACAAGTTCAAGCCTGTCCTGGATACTAAGAAGGTGAAGGATCCTGAGGCAGTCGTAAAAAAGGATCCATATGGAATATTCGAGGTCAAGTCAGGCAAGCTGTCCGAGAAGAAGGATAAGCTTCTCTCAGCATCATTGTCCAACAAGAATCTGGACATATTCGAGTCTGACGATATATCGCTTACATACGACAAGGAGAATATCATTGTCTTCATAGAATCATGGGGGCAGCTTCCAGTCAAGGACATAGTCAAGACAGGGATTGAGAATTTCAACAGCACCCTGAACGAGTTGATTGCACAAGTAAAGAAGATCAAGTGAATCCCGCTCAGATGCGGGGGTGCCGGAGTGGTCAAACGGGCTAGGTTGAGGGCCTAGTGGCTTAGTGTCTGCGCGGGTTCGAAACCCGTCTCCCGCAGTCATTTTCAAAAAAGTAAGGCAAAAGGACAACGGATTATGGATTCGTTCAATGTGGGACTAAGCAAAACGTATGTTTTGCGCATGTCGCACTTCGCTTCCAATTGGCGAAAGAATTGTTCGAATCCCGTCTCCCGCAGTCATTTTCAAAAACAAACATTATAGGAAAAGTACAAAAGTCGCAGAAAAAGACGATCAGATCAAATGAAAACGAACATTCAGATGATGGAACTGGTAAAGGAGCTTCGAAAGCATTCAGCCAGCGACGGCTCTAAGATATGGCATACAGTCGCATCTTATTTGGAGAGGCCGACACGGAAGAGGTCGGTGGTAAACATCCACAAGATAAACCGGTACACCAAGGAAAACGAAGTTGTGATTGTACCTGGAAAGGTTCTTGGCGACGGTGAGATTGACCACAAGCTGACAGTTGCGGCTTTCAATTTTTCAAGTTCAGCCAAAGACAAGATACTAAGCTCTAAGGGGAATGTCTATTCCATCTACGAGCTTATGAAGAACAAGCCGAAAGGCAGCAGGATAAAGATAATATGTTAAAATGATGATCGACGGAACAAACCTATTGCTTGGAAGGATAGCATCAGTAGCAGCGCAAAAAGCGCTTCTCGGCGAATCTGTAGATATTGTGAACTGCGAAAAGATAGTCATTTCTGGAGGCAGGGACAAGGTATTTTCAGGATACAGAAGGAAAAGGAATCTCGGTGTTCCTCTTCAGGGCCCGTATATCCGAAGATCTTCAGTGGAGATAGTAAAAAGGGCAATAAGAGGGATGTTGCCGTATAAGAAAGAGAAAGGAAAATCTGCATTTGCAAGGATCAGGTGCTACAAAGGAGTTCCTCAGAATCTTCAGGCATCAAAGGCAGAGACTCTGCCAAAAGCAGATGCAAAAAAGCTCCCTAATCTAAAATACACTTCTATTGAGAAGATATCAAGGGAATTAGGATCAAGAAAATGAAACCAGTATTAAGAAGCGGAAAGAGAAAGACATCAAAAGCAAGAGCAGTGGTCAAGCCAGGCACAGGAAATGTCATGGTCAACAACCAAAACATTGACAATTTCACGCCTAAGCTTGCGAGGATGATGATCCGGGAGCCTCTCTTGATCGCAGGTCCGTCTGTGGTCGGAAAGGTAGACATCAAGGTCATGACATCAGGCGGAGGTTTCATGTCGCAGGCAAAGTCAGCCAGGCTGGCGATATCTAGGGCTCTTGTGGATTACACAAAATCGACCGCTCTGAAGAATGCTTACCTCAAATACGACAGGCATCTTCTGGTAGCAGACGTAAGAAGGAAGGAGACCAGAAAGCCTAACGATTCCAAGGCCCGCTCAAAGCGGCAGAAGAGTTACCGTTAAAAATCAATCAAACCGAGGCGAAACAAAAATGCTCATACCGATAAGATGTTTTTCATGCGGAAAGCCGATTGCCCATCTCTGGGAAGAGTACAGGGAAAGGGTTCAGAACGGCGAGGACAAGAAAAAGGTCCTGGACAGCCTGGGCCTTGAAAGATACTGCTGCAGGGCACAGTTCCTGGGTCACGTCGATCTGATTGACATATCTTCGCAGTTTCGGAAGTATTGAAAAGATTTAAATAATCCATTTCTCTTCTCTTTTTTATTATGCGAAAAGGAAAAATAAGAAGACAGACCAAGGAAACAAAAATTGAAATCTCTTTAAATATAGATGGCTCTGGTGAATCTGATATTAAGACACCAATAAATTTTCTGAATCATATGCTTGAAAATTTTTCTCGGCACGGCCTGATTGATATTAAGCTTAAAGCCAAGGGCGACACCCATATTGACCAGCACCATCTCATTGAGGATCTTGGAATTTCTCTTGGCCAAGCAATAGAAAATTCTTTAAAAGAATTTAAAGGTATCAACAGAACAGGGTTTTTTGCTTTTCCAATGGACGAAGCACTGGGAATCATCGCAATAGATTTAGGTGGAAGAACAAGTTGTGTATTCCAATCAAAATTCAAAAGAAGAACATGTGGAGATTTAGATACAGATTTAGTTGAAGATTTCTTCATCGGTTTTTCACAAGGATTAAATTGCAATGTTGCCGTCTTTGTTCCATATGGAAGAAATGATCATCACAAGATTGAGGCAATATTCAAGGGATTCGGGAAAAGCCTTCAGATGGCGGTTGCAAAGAACAGCAGAATAAGAAACAAGGTTCTTAGCACAAAAGAATATATAGAAAGACTAAAAAACACCACTAAAAAGTAGTAATATTTCTAAACATTTATAAACACCTGACCATTCTTGTTTACAATGGACAATACCTTAGATAAGGAAGTGTTTAGAATCATTGCAGATAGTAATAGGGCTTCAGATGCAGATGTTGCCTCATCTCTTGATGGAGAAATTATATCCCTCGATTATGGTGGTAGAGCCGTCGTTATAGCACTAGTGACAGGAATTCGAGAAAGGAAAGTCCAGTTTAAAGTACTAGACCATCCTTTCCAGTCACAGACAAATTTTCAAGGGTCTGCAGGTGTTGTTTCAGTCTATCATTTTTCGGGTCCTGTGACTTACCAATTCATTGATGATTCCCAAGCAGTAGAATTTTCTGCGCGAAGGATTTATTCTTCCTTACCTGGAAAAATTCTATTGAAGAATGGTCGAGCTACAGAGTTTTCTCTTTCCCAACAGGATTCAGACCTTGATTTTTATTTACAGGAAATAAAAAACACAACAGAGGTTATCAATGCTGTTAAGGATTTGGAAACCTTGAATTCAATCATAACTCAGCTAGTTCCATTTCGGAAGAAATCAGACAATCCAAATTACTGCGAAGAGGATTTGCCTTTAGGTGCGGTAATAAAGAAATATGGTCCCTTATGCAGGCATCAAGTAGGATTGGCTTATTTATATTCAACACTTCAAGGACTTGAGGTTGAAATTTTAGGTTCTGCAAGACCTGTTGAACACGAAACACATAGTTTTATTAAGATTTTTCTCGGAGATAATCCCTTCCTTCTGGATCCAATAAACAACTTCGCATTTCCCTTTAGTGATTCAAGACAGATGATTGAGAAAAGAGGGAAAACCACAGATTACCACTTCCCGAATCAAAGGTATGAATTTCAATTGTGCTATTAAATCAATAATGCCTAATATAAACAATTTTTAAAAAGAAAAGTATATCACAAAAAGAAACATTTATATATATAAAATATATACCAAATATAGGTAATGTATATGGTGCAAGCTATGATACAGATTTCAAACGAGGCAAATCAGATCCTAAATATTGTCAAGGCAAAACACAACCTTAAGGATAAGTCCCAAGCGATAGACAAAGTAGTATTGGAATATGGTCAAGATTTTCTAGAGCCTGAATTAAGGCCGGAATTTATTGATAAGATGAAGAGAAGACAAAAAGAGCCTACTGTGAAAATCAAGGATTTTAAAAAGCACTTCGGATTAAATTAAAATGTATAGCTGTGAATTTAGGAAGAGTGTGGAAAAAATATTCTTTAAACTTGCAAGGAAAAATCCAAAGCAGCTTCTGATTATCGAAAATAGAATCAAGGCTATTCTTATTAATCCTCAACATTATAAAAATCTTAAAAAAACCGCTTAAGCATCTAAAAAGAATACATGTTGATAAGAGTTTTGTTTTAACTTTTTCTGTTCATGAAAATAAAAAACTAGTGATTATTGAAGATTATGGACATCATGATGATATTTATCAATAATTCAAGATTTTGGATTCAGCTCTCCGTAAAATCTCATGAAAATTAGATTTTGAGATGTTTAGAATTACTGACAAATCATCCAGGTTTTTTTCTCTTGGATAATTATAGTAACCTTCCTGGATTGCTAATTCTATTGCTCTTCTTTGTTTTGTTGTCATTTTAGGGATGGTTTTTAGTAGAAAAAGGTCTTTAAGTTTCTCTTCTTTAAAACTTAGAACTTTTAGAAACTCGGTATTTCGATTTTTCTTAAGTACCTTTAATATATTTGCAAGAATATCTCTGTCCCATGATGCGATTTCTACAAACTCTCTCCCTTCTTTGTGAATCATTGGAGTGGGATAGATTATTGTCGGGCTATAGAAGGATTTATAATAGTTTATATTTTTTGATATCGAAATCAGTGTAAAAATAATATTTTCATTAATTTGTTCAAATTTTAGAGAAATTTTTTTAAGATAAGAAATATATTTTTTTATATTTTCGCTTTCTCCGGTTAAGACATGTATTGCAGTCAGATGAAATAATCCTTTTTTAATAAAATTGTTTAACGGAAATGTTGATACAGTTACATGTAGCTTCTTAGTCAGGGGCGTATATTTGCAGTCTTTATGCATATACTGATATTTTAATCTCCACATATTTTACTATAATCATTTATTAAATAAAAAGTTTATGAAAAAGACGTATATATACGGGATAAATACTTTATTCATATTCTCATTACTCTTACTCTATGAAACTTGAGAAAATAATTGAAAAGACAATAATCCCTGGACACTTTGCATTATTTGCGTATGCAATCAATCCTTATTATATTCCGGTAGGTTTAATCGCAGGACATCTATATGACCGATTATGCGAATATCTAGAGAAGAATGGATATATCAACTTTACTGGTAATTTTGGAAAACCATAGTCCTATCTAATTCAAATCCAATTTATGTATTTACAACCATAATTCTTTTAAATTCCTCCCTGTTCCCAAGGATTATCATGGCAGATTTCAACCAGATTGCAAAGAAATGGCAAAAAACATGGGAAGACAAGAAAATCTTCAATGTCACCGAAGACATATCCAAGAAAAAGTTCTACTGTCTTGAGATGTATCCCTATCCATCAGGCCGTCTGCACATGGGGCATGTCCGGAACTACGCAATAGGCGATGCTATAGCAAGATACAAGCGCATGAACGGATTCAATGTCCTCTATCCCATGGGATACGACGCATTCGGGATGCCTGCAGAGAACGCAGCAATAAAGAACAGCTCTCACCCGAAGCAATGGACTGAGAAATCCATGGATGCCATGAGAAAGGCTCAAAAGGCCCTGGGTCTCAGCTATGACTGGAGCAGGGAGCTTGCATCCTGCGACCCAGAATATTACAGATGGAACCAATGGTTCTTCCTCCAGTGCCTGAAGAAAGGCTTGGCATACCAAAAGGAAGCGCCGATAAACTGGTGTCCTAAATGCCAGACAGTATTGGCAAACGAGCAGGTCGAGGACGGCAAATGCTGGCGCTGCGAATCGATTGTCACAGAGAAGCTTCTGAAACAGTGGTTCCTGAAGATAACAGATTATGCAGATGAGCTTTTAGAGGACATAAAAAAGCTGGAGCACTGGCCTGAGAAGGTCAGGATAATGCAGGAGAACTGGATAGGAAAGAGCCATGGAACAGAAGTATATTTCGACATCGCCGACGAGGAAGGCAATCCCACAGGTGAGAAGATCTCGACCTTCACGACAAGGGTAGACACTTTGTTCGGGATAACCTGTCTGGTCCTCGCAGTAGAGCACCCTCTGGTTCCGAAGCTTGCCAAGGGAACCCCGCAGGAAAAGGATGTCCTAAACTTCATAAGAGAACAAAAAAAGCGCAGCCTGATAGACAGGACTGCCCAGGGAAAGGAGAAATACGGCCAGTTCATCGGAAAATATTTCATAAATCCTGCAAACGGCGAGAGATTCCCGCTTTATGTTGCTGATTATGCTCTCTACAGCTACGGCACAGGAGCAGTGATGGTAGTCCCTGCACATGACCAAAGAGACCTTGACTTCGCGCTCAAGTACGACATCCCGATTAAGATTGTCATCGCTCCCACAAGCTGGGACCTGACAGTTGATAAGCTGAAGAGATCAGGAAGAGCATTTGTCGAAGACGGAGTATTGGTCAACAGCGGTGAGTTTGACGGCTCAAGCAACCGTGATGCGATAGATGACATCTCGATCTGGTTGGAAAAGCAGGGAAAAGGAAAAAGGACCACAAACTACAAGCTGCGCGACTGGCTCATCTCCCGCCAGAGATATTGGGGTACGCCTATTCCGATAATATACTGCGACAGATGCGGGTCAGTCCCTGTCCCGGAGGACGAACTTCCAGTTATGCTCCCTGACGACGTCAAGTTCACAGGTGAAGGGAACCCTCTGGCTTCATCAGGATCATTCAAGAATACAAAATGCCCGAAATGTGGCGGCCCTGCAAAAAGAGAGACTGACACGATGGACACCTTCATCGACAGCTCATGGTATTTCTTCCGCTATTGCTCAAACAAGGAAAAGGATGCGATGTTCAATAAGCAGGCTGCAGAATACTGGATGCCTGTTGACCAGTACATAGGCGGGATAGAGCACGCGATACTCCATCTTCTGTACGCAAGGTTCTTCACAAAGGTCCTCTCAGACTTAGGCCTGACAAAGGCCCGCGAGCCATTCAAACGCCTCCTCACCCAGGGAATGGTGATAAAGGATGGAAGAAAGATGTCAAAGTCTTTTGGAAATGTGGTCGACACAGACGAGATTCTTGGAAAATATGGTCCTGACACAGCCAGGCTGTTTATTTTATTCGCAGCACTCCCTGAAAAAGAGCTGGACTGGTCAGACCTAGGGATTAAAGGAAATTTCAGGTTCTTAACCAAGCTCTTCAGGCTGGTCGAGGATAACATCTCCCACATAGACCTGGCGGCCAGGGAGCCGAAGGAGCTCTCGAATGATGATAAGTACATGCTCAGCAAGACCCATATATCTATCAAGGTCGTGACAGAGCATATTGAGGGATACGAGTTCAGCCTGGCGATCGGAAAAATAATGGAATTGGTGAATGCACTGGTAAGATACAAGGAAAAAAACAAATTTGTATTCACCCAGGCGATAAAGAATCTCGTCCTTTTGATAAGTCCGTTCTCGCCGCACATAGCTGAAGATCTCTGGGAGAAGATTGGAGGCAGCGGCTTTGTCTCATTAGCATCATGGCCCGTGGCAGACGAATCAAGGATAGACAGGGAAGCTGATGCAATAAACGAAATGGTTGACACAACAATCAGTGACATACGTTCTGTCTTGGAGCTGATTGACATGCAAAAGCCAGGTAAGATCACTTTGATAGTCTCAGCCAGCTGGAAATATGATTTTTTGAAGAGATTAAAGGAACTATTAAAGACCACAAAGGATGCTGGCCAGATACAAAAACAGCTCATGTCCACAGATCTTAAGAAGCATGGAAAGGACATATCAAAGATGCTTCCGAAGATGGTCAAGGATTTCAGCAGGATTCCTGAGGTGATACTGGACGAAAAAACTGAGCTTGAAGCATACAAGGCTGCAGAAGACAGGATAAAAGAGGCTTATGATGCAGAGCTTGTGGTAGTCTCAGAAGAAGTGGCCAGCGACCCTAAGGCAAGGCAGGCCATGCCCAAAAAACCAGCTATCGTTCTCGAATGATTTTGTCGGTCTTAAGCTTATGTACAGGAAAGTTCTGATTTATTTTCTTTTGCGGCATAGGTCCGTGATGTGGTTGGATTATTGGTTTTCTTTGAACAGCACCTAGAGGCATCCTTGCTGATGGTTTGGCAGCTGCAGGAAATGGTTTTCTGACCCCTGGATTCGCGGGCTTCTGTCCCAAAGCGCCATTCCCTGTTCCTTTGTGTAATTGCAGATCATTGCCTGTAGCAAAGTCCTCAATTTCGTCTTTCAGGTGATGCATCTCGCTGTCGATCACCTTGACCTCGTCCAGGAGCGCCTTTGTGTCAGGTAAAAACCTCATCACTATCTCGAAGAAGAAATAGAAGATTGGAAAGAACATGAGTGCACCCACAAGATAATGCCAGTCGAACTCTATTATATCATAATAAATAGGGACAGACATGATGATGACATAGCTGACCTCTCTTATTCTCCCGATTTTCTTAATGATCTCATTTCCGTATATTCCCACTACTACTATTACAACACCATAAAGGATTATGACAGAAGCGAGAACAATCTTTATGATATCCACCCATCCTCCGTCCCAGCTTCGGAATGTGATTCTCAGAAAATCGATCCCTCCCCAGAATGGTATGAGCGAGTTGGAGATAGCATTTCCCATTGATGTGCCTCTTTTTTCCTGGAACACGTCAGCGATCATCATTCCGAGATATATTGGTATCAGCACCCAGAGGCTCTCAAGATTGTCGAATGGCTTGACAAAGATGACAGTAAGCGCAAGCGCAAGATGTTCTGTCACAAAAGTCAGCCCGCCGGTGATGCCAAGATAAACAGATTCGACTATGCCCATTGTCTTTCTATTGCCTTGGTTATTTTTAAATATTGCGATACCGGGGTTAAGTTCACCTAGGAATCGTAGAGCAATATTAAGACCGTATGCGCCATAAGAGTAGGCATTTACCAAGCAAATCTCCTGAGGCCAGGCGAAGTTTTTAGGAAGTGAAAACAGAGTATGTCCAAATATTGCGTAACACATTACGGTTGAACTACCTGATAGTGCTGTTTTCGGCGCAAAAGATTATTATGATATTAAATCCTGCTCCGTTTGCTTCGCAAACTACGCCTGGCCCCGAGAATATTTATTTCATAAATATTCTCTCTCGTGGCACAGGCGGATTTAACATCATAATGATCGCAAGCCGCAAGAAAAAGCAAAGATTAAAATACAAGGTCGTCCCAATCCTTTCTGATGAAGCACGATATACGCATAACAATCATCATGATCACTGTATTTCTGCTGGCACAGCTTGTAGGTCTTCTGGGAATTGTCATAAACAACGATATAAATCAGGACAAGGATATCTCTGAGCAGTACAATCAGGGCTCGCCGATTCCAGAGCAGCCCGAGGTCTCGCCTGAAGGCCAGTATTGGACCTGGATATGGCTTGTGTTTGCGATCTTTCTCGGAACAGCCATAGCGTTGGTTCTGATCCGCCTGAAGGCTTTTAGGGTTTTTAAGCTCTGGTTCTTCTTCGGCATAGGGTTCTGTCTCACATTCGCCCTATATCCTTTTGTATTCATAATACTAACAAAGCTCTTCCCGGGTATCTCTTCTATGGATATCTCGTTCCTCTCTGTCTCCCCGGTCCCGATAAAGGTCCTGATCTCTGTTTTGATAGGCTTTTTGCTTTCGGGCTTCAGGCTGTGGCGCTACAATTTCTACATCCACAATATTACTGAGATACTCATCTACGGAGGCCTCGCTCTCTTGATTGTCGGCCTTCTAAACATCTTCTCAGCATTCGTTCTGCTTGTCATGATAAGCATTTACGACATGTATGCAGTATGGAAATCAAAGCACATGATAGTCCTTGCAGAGTCGCAGATGGAGAACAGGATATTCTCTGGTGTTATGATACCGTATCAGAATAAGGATGGAAAGATAATAACAAACCTTGGTCCTGTAAAAAAAGAGAAGGCTAAAAAAAATGAAAAGAAAAAGAAGTCAGAAAAGAAGTCTGCAAAAAAGACCACAAAGACAGCGATACTTGGTGGAGGCGACATAGCTTTCCCCCTCATATTCGCAGGCACTGTAGTAACAGATCAGGGTCTTCTGGCTCATTTCAGTTCAGAGCCCGGAGTATATCTTGCATGGCCCATGATATGGTTCGGTTTATTGATAATAATCTGCGCGACCATTGCGATATCCCTTCTGTTCTTTTTCGGTAAGAAGGACAGGTTCTATCCTGCGATGCCTTACATCTCATTGGGCTGCTTTGCAGGATATCTGATAGGGTTAGGTATACTTCTGCTTAGATTCTGGGTGTTTTAGTACTCGATGCGTCTTCTGACATTCGTGTCACGGGAAACCGGATTCACTGCAAGTCCGTCTTTTGCTGCTATTGTCTGTACACCGGACTTCCTCTGGATTATCCTTGCCTGGTTTATGGTGTCGATGTTCATCATCTTGATCCCGAAATGCGTGATGATCGCAAGCTTCGGCTTCACCTCTGAGCAAAGTTTTGCAGCATCTTCTGAAGAAAGATTATGAGGGTCTTGTGCATCGTCAGGATACACGACGTTCATGACAAGCACGTCAGCACCTTTATAGTCCTGAGCAAGATCTTGGCTGTATCCTGTGTCTGATGTATAAGCCATGCAAAAATCAGGCGTTGTTATCCGAAATCCTATCGCATTAGGGTCAGTATGGTTGGTTCTTGTAGCGACTATGTCGACATCATTAATCCCCACCTTATGTCCGGATTCAAGCACGATGCTTTTCTCGACGCATCCTTTATGGAAATTCGAGATAACCGCCGGGTTCTCTTCATTGCCTTCAAATACGGTTTTGTTTGAGACGATCACGCCGTATCTGTCAAGTCCTCCGTGTGTCATCGCATTGATTACAGCATTGACATCGCTGCAATGGTTGATATGCGAATGGCTGGCCAGGACTGCGATATTGTTCCTTATATGTACATTGAACTCCTTTGCCCTGACAAGCGAGCCTGGTCCTGGATCTATATGGAACTGGTTTTCTCCTGATTGCAGGATTATCCCTCCTGAAGCAAGATGCTGTTTTCCGACAACTATCGCATCTCCTCCAGTACCCAAGAAAATTATCTTTGATGGCATGATGGCTTCCCCCTTATAAAGAGGGTTATGTTACTTTATAATAAATCTTTCTATCAGGATCCCAAATTTCACGAAACCTTTTTAAAATAGGCCTTCATTCCTGGGTTCTGTAGGCTAGGCCGGGGGGTTAGCCCTCTCCTGTTGCTGTCAATGGGCTCCATGGCAGGGTCGAAGCCAGGCAGGCGGATTGAGCATGCCATGTCGGTCTTGGTCTGGACAATGATCTCCTGTCCTCCAGGGCTATTTCTTCTGGGAAACATGTCAGGCTGGGAACAGAGCAGCATTAACCAGAAGAGATGGTGTCTGGGCGGTAGCGGGAATGAGAAAGGACTGAGGTAAGCTGGTATGGTTTTGCGCGGTTCCACTGCCTGGTGCGCCTACAACCTTTTCTTCATTCTGTATATCACTAAATAGCTATCTATTGAGTTTCCCTTTTCCATAACACATTTTGAAATGTATTGATAAGATAAGTGTCAGTTTCTTTTTTTTAATATTAAATATTGATTTATATTATATAAAATAAGTTAAGTTTCTTTTTATCGGACAGAATTTATCCTTTCATCAAAAATTATTTAAATATCCATAATCAAAAAACCATAAATATGGAGAAGAAAGACCTAAATACAGTTATTTTTGGAAGCGCTCTCTTTGTTCTTTTAAGCTGGCTGTGTGTTTTTCTGTTCTCAAGGCTTGAATTTAGGTTGCTTGATCTGTTCGATTCAGACATGTATGTCCAGATAATTGATAATTATTTATTTACTCTTGTTATGTTCATAATACTCTTTGGTTTGGCGGTTTCAGTTTTTTTCATAGCGATTTTTAATCTGGGCAAGATTGAAGCAGGTATTATATCTGCTGTTGTCTCATTTGCCGCAGTTGCTCCTTTCCTGATATTGGGAAGCACAAACAATGAATTGTTCTTTTATGCAAACATCTGTTTTTTCTTTGTTTTGGGTGTTGTCTTCAGGAGGATGACTGACACGAGGGAGGGTTTTTGCAAGGATTTCTCTGACGGCTCGAATATCATGAAGATGATTGTCCTTTTTGTGGCTGTGGGCTCTCTTATAGGGTCTTTTTATTTTGTGAAGGAGAACATAGGATCTTTTGAAGACAGTCTAAAAGGTATAATAAAGAAATCAGTTGATTTTGGGGATGGCAATCTGCCAGTGCGAAGGGATGATGTCCGTGATATGGTTGAGACCTTCATGGATGTCGGCAATTACAATCTCAGTGAGGAGGACTTTAGGGATGTTTACGAGGATATGGATTTTGACAAGATGCTAAGGGACAGCAGTCCGGGATATGACCAGCTTCCAGAAGATGAGAAAGAGAGGCTCAGGCAGGAGACACTGGATAGGCAGGTAGAGGAAAGTATGAAACGTTTCAATGATCCTGGATACAAGGAGAACATGTCCGAGTCGATGAGTGGATCTGTTGATGCGATGACAGATAAGGTTATGGATCAGATTAGTTCAGAAAAGACCATGCAGGAGATTGAGAAGAGTATAGATTCTATGGTAAGCACCATGCCGCAGTTTAGGATTTTGATGAAATATCTTCCTCATCTGATAGCGATTGCAGTTTTCTCTTTGGTTCTTTTGCTTGCTGTTCCAGCAGAGTTGTTCGCAGGCCTGATATATGCATCAGGGCTTATGTTGCTAAGAAAGAGAGATTCTGGTTCTGTTCCAAAGCAGGAATCAGGACAGCGAAACAAAAACAAAATGCCTGTGAAAGTGCAGAAAACAGATTCAGGCCCAGGAAAAGACGAGATACCAAAAAAAGAATAATTAAGAGATAATCTGTATATTATTTGATCATTTTTTGGATTTCTTATGATATTTTTTCTTGTCAGATTCTCCTTCTATCTTGGCAAGATTTCTTTTGAGTTCTCTTCTTTTTTGCTTCTCGATGCTTTCTAGAAGGTCAAGATGTTCCTTGAGTTCCTCATGTGTCATATGTGTGGTCTCATAATCTGCTTTCTTCTCAGCAGTGTTATCTTCTGAATTATCATCTGCCTGCTCTCTATCTTCTTTATCTTCTTCGTCGTTTTCTTTATTTATCTCCTGCTCTATTGCGTTGTTCTTCTTCTCCTGTTCCTCTATCTTCTTCTTCATGATGATAAGCCTTTTTTGGTAGTTTAGTACAAAGAAATAATATGCGATGCCGAAAACAGCGATTGTTCCGGCAGAAATGACAAGGATCATTATTATGAATGGGGTCCTGTCCTCGTGTGTCTCTTCAGTCAGGTCGCTTGTGTTTTTCAGCTCAGGATTTGTTCCAGCAATAAATTCCTGATAGTTTGATACTCCATCTCCATCAAGGTCTGAGGAATCGTCTTTGGATTTTGGATCAAGACCGTGTTCTTGCTCCCAAGTGTCCGGCATCCGGTCGCAGTCTGAATCAAGTTCTCCAGTGCCAAGTTCGCATGTCTCATCAGAATCAGGCGGGCTTGGCGCAGCTGTTGGTTCAGGGGTTGGTGTTGGAGATGGCTTTTGACCAGTCTTGCATTCTCCATTATCATATGTATCATATTCTCCATCGCAGCAGACGCAGTTCTTCATCGATTCATCGCATACAACATATTCAGAGCTGTCGTCCCCGCAGCATTCAGGATTATTGGATTCATATTCCCACACATTTTCTTCAGGCTCGATCTTTTCTCCTGGGGAGATCCACCTCATACCTGTCTTAGCATACCAGAACAGGTTGCAGGAGTTGTCCTTGCCGCCTTCGCATATATCTCTTGAAGTATCCAGGTCGAACCATTCTCCTACGTGTATTCCGTCGCTGAATTCGCATGATGCATCTATGCATCCGCACACGACCTTCTCTCCGTTGATTTCATAATAATTTGTGTTTACCGAATGCTGATAGCATGTGCCGTTATAGACGCAATATGCCTTGCTTGACCCTGAGCAGCATTGATAGTCATCAAGCTTTGAGAATGCAGAACTCGGCTCATCATTGATATGTTCTGGTGTGCTCAATGTTACGTCGCAATTTTGGTCATACCCGAATGTCCCTTTCTGGTTTATGACAAATAGCTCATTATTTGAGCATTCCATGCCAGCACAAAGACCGTTTACGCAGCCCAGATTGCATTGTTCGATATATTTCATGACCTTTGACGAAGGGCTGCACGCATATTCAGCATGATAACAGTCATCTCCCTGGCAGTTGAATACCTCCTCGTAGTCATTACCGTCCTTTTTCATGCAGTAGTCAAAATCCACGATCTCTCTTAGGTCCTGCGTAATGCCAATAACAAAACCACGTTTATAGATATCATTTTGGTCTGTATCGATGCATGTGCTGTTGTAAAGGTCTTGGCATATGCCATCCTCGCAGTCGCATTTTATCTCATAATGTGTATAGTTCTCTTTGAGTTTCAGGGTCTCTGGTATGAATTTCTTGTGGCACTGGTATTCGATCAGGGTATTCTCGTCGATGCAATGATCATACAACTTGATCAGTTCTCCCTCTTCAGTCTCAAAGCTGCCCATGCTTTGTTTGAGTATGTCGATCCCATTGTCATATTCCCTGCATTTCTGTTCAATCTGCCTGCAGCTTCCGTATCTGCAGCCGTATTCGCATCTCATTTGTTCTTCAAAGATGGTCGCCAGATTATCGCTGCATCTGTATTCGACCAGATAGCATTCATCTCCATAGCATTGGTTCACTTCTTCCCATTCATCGTATATGTTCCTCTCTATGCATCTTTCTTTCTGGACGATCTCGACACCGTTCACGTTTGTTCCCCTTGCATTGCCTTTTGTATAGATGTCATAGCCGTCTGAATCATGGCATGTGGCAGCAGACAGTGCACAGCTGCCGGATATGCATCTTTGGTCGTCAGGGCACATGTTCTCTCCATCATCCCTGATCCCGTTGCAGTCGTCGTCGATGCCATTGCATATCTCATCTTTGCAAAGGAAACCATCGCAGCCATCGCCGCCCTTCTTGAGCCCGATATAGTACCGGATCTTTTTTGCATCCTCTCCGTCGATTATACCGTTCTGGTCGACATCATATTCGTCCTTATGGAATGTATTGTTCCATTTTATCACAAGATCAAGATCAGCCTGGTCTATGCATCCGTCATCATCAAGATCCAGGTTCCAGACAGATGCTGCATATGGAATCGTTGCTAGAAAAAACATCACCACTATTGCAAAAAACCGCTTTTTTCCCATCCTGTCTGATAGGAGGAGTTATTGATTTAAATATTTTCTTTTTTTATGGCGATTCAATCTGAAAAGCGAGGTTTGAGGCTTAGTCAGAATCAAGGTGCTAATCATCTTCTAGGCCAAAAAGGATTTGCGAAGCTATACGATTGCTTGCACGTCATGTCACGAATTGCTGCAGAGCCACTGCCATTTTGCAAGAATATGCATAGCAAAAAAATCAGCCGTAGCAAATGGCCCAGATGACAAGGACTCACCGCTTCGGATCAATATCTGATCTGATTTTTATGGGGGTTTGGCCCTGGTTTATTGGTAGTTCTGGGGATTGCGGGTTTGACGGCTCGAATCTGGAATAATTAGCACCACAAACTTTACTAAGCCGAGGTTTGAAAAGATTTAAAAAGATTGATATCAAAAAATCTATTAATGAAAAAAAGGCAGAAAATATTAGATTCATTATCATGCGATTTTTGTTTAATTCTGTTAGTATTTATTTCATGCTATATGCAAAAAAATTATTCGGTCGAATCACTATGGACAGAAAAGATACGATAACTATAGGGATAATTTTCCTTTTCATTCTTATGTCTCCAAATACAGCAATTGCTGACAGTTGGGCTGCGCCACTTGGTATCCCACATCCGGAATTCGGTATAGAAGAAGATTATCTGACGTATAATGAAGCTTCTAACAGAAACCCTGATCTGACCTATAATCAAAATGATGAAGAAGGTTATTACACCCATTATGTTGACAAGTCAGACCCAAATTGTGTCAATTCAGGGTTTGGTTCGCCATCTGAACCGCTGTGTTATCTTCCAAGTGCAGTTCCTGCAGGAAGTATTGTCGAGGTGCACGGCAATTATGATGTGGCAGAAGAATCTATAGAGGGAAATGGAAATGCGAATATGCCGGTCTTTATCAGGGGGCTTGAAGCAGAGAGACCGTTTTTTTCCAGTCGGCTTGGGGTTGGCGGAGCCTATGTTATCGCAGAAAATCTGGAGTTCGGAGACGCAGACGGCAATCTTGATGGAGGTGCTTCTGGCGGGGTATTTCCAAATGGCGGGGAATATATCAGCATAAGAAATTGTGAAGTCTCAGGCAACAAGGCCCAGATGTATACAGCAGGTATAGGTCTCTGGGATGTCTCAAATGTCGTCATCTATGATAATCTTGTCCATAACATGGGCGATGTCGATGGTTCAGGTGATCAGGATGCTCAGGGCATAATCATCGCAAGCGATACGACAGATGTCTGGATTGTCGATAATATAATGCATCATAACAGCGGGGATGGGATACAGATAAACGCAGGTAACAATGCAGACAGCGCGACTAGAGACTCTTTAAATCATATATATGTAGGAAGAAATACTGCATACAGCAATAAGCAGACTGGCTTTTGGGTCAAGAATGCTGCAGATGTTATATTCTCAGAAAATGAGGCTTACGACCACCATCCCTCAGACTCTTCCAATGGCGCAGGGATTGGCTATCAATATGATCCTTTGAGGGTATGGTTTATATTCAATAAGGTGCATGATAATACCTATGGGCTCAGCCCAGGATCCTACAACAAGGGGACTGGAGATGAGATTTACTTCATAGGAAACCTTTTCTATAACAATGATAATGCAGGAATAAGGATGAACGACGGCGCAGGCAAGGAATATTTGATCAGCAACACGATATATAATAATCCGATCGGGATTGAAAATGGCTACTATCAGTCCAAACTTGAGATTGCGAATAACATAATTGCCGGAGTAGATAGCTATCACATAAGATTTGAGGAATACTTGACAGGATCAGTATCCAATATCCAGAATTGCCTTTTCAGTGAGCCAGTAAACATTGTCTGGGATGATTATTCATATTCGTCTGTCTCGGATTTTCAGGATAATGAAAATGAGTGTCCAGGTTGCCTGTCAGGGGACCCTCGGTTGGTATCTGGCTCTAATCTGGGCCTGACACAGGAAAGCCCGGCAATAGACGCAGGCTCTTCTTCTGGGATTGTCAAGCAGGTCTATGACCGGTTTGAGGAGCTGTATGGGCTTGACATAAGAATCGATATTGAAGGAAATAGCAGGGATTCTTCATGGGATATCGGTGCTTATGAATTTGGCGCTCAGACCAGCTGCTCAGGTACAGATAGTTCATGCGGGATATTTCCTGATTGTCAAAACTGCGACTCAGATGACGCATGTTCTGGAGACTTTTATATGGATTATTACTGCTCTGGCACAAGCTGCGCCTACAATACAGTAGACTGCACTGGCTGTGCCTGCAGCTGCGGCGGGTACGATGTTCCAGAGATGTTCTCAAACTCTAACTGCGAAGATGGTATTGACAATGACTGCGACGGCCTGACTGATTCAGAAGAGAACAGTTGTCAGGGAAGCGATTGCATTCTAAGCGACACCACTTTCCAGAATTTTGCTGTCCAGCAAAAGGATGGCAGGTTCAGGATAAGGTTTGATGCGGTTCCTTTTCAGGATGATATGGATGGAGTTGTATTGTTCTCAGATGGTCAGATTGACAGCTGGGATGATTTCGCGTTCAGCATAAGATTCTTCACAAACAGCCAGATAGAAGCGAAGCATACTGATGTTTACGCAAATGACATTGGGTTCAATTATGATGCAGGCAAAGAATATAGTTTTATGATAATTGTGGACGTTGGTATTGATCAGTATGATGTCTTTGTGAATGGCTCGCAGTTGGCACAGGATTATGGTTTCAAGAATTCTGAAGTAGATGTCGCACGCTTGGATAATTGGGCTTTGATCTCTGATATCGGCACTTTTGAGGTCTGTAGCTTCAGCATAAATAGCTGTCAGGGATATGCTGACAGAGATTGCGACGGATGCATAGCTGATTCAGAGCTATTCTACTATATTGGTCAATGGAGGGATGGCCAGGTTCTTATTGAAGACCTGATGGATGCGATGGTGCACTGGAGGCGGGGATGCTGATTGTTCTTAGTTGAAAGCTTCAGTAGGGAACATCCAATCGAAAACCTTAAAAAAAGAACTGTGTTTGCAGCAGATTGATGGTGATATTTATTGGTAGATAAGCAGTTAGTGACTCCCTGGCAGGTCACAGGCGACATTGATTATGACAGGCTGATTTCTGAGTTCGGGACAGAGCCGATAACAGACAGGCTGATTGAAAGAATAAAGAAGCACACAGGAGGCGAGGTCCACCCTTATCTTAAGAGAAAGATATTCTTCTGCCATCGGGACATGAACTGGATCCTGGACCAGTACGAAAAAGGCAACAAATTCTTTCTCTATACAGGCCGAGGCCCCTCAGAGAAGGTGCATCTGGGTCACATAACAGTCTGGAGCTTTGTAAGATGGCTTCAGGAAAAGTTCGGAGCTGAGCTTTGGTTCCAGCTCACAGATGACGAGAAGTTCCTGTTCAAGCCAAAATTAACTATTGAGGATACCAACAGGCTTGCCTATGAGAATGCTCTCGATATA
Organism: uncultured Methanosarcinales archaeon; assembly: GCA_964390375.1. Lineage (GTDB taxonomy): Archaea > Nanobdellota > Nanobdellia > Woesearchaeales > DSVV01 > CAYMIF01. The sequence continues at coordinate 1,403 of CAYMIF010000036.1, read as the reverse complement.
ATCGCGCTTGGATTCGACCCGAAAAAGACACATATATTCTCAGATATAGATTATTCAAAGACACTTTATCCTCAGGCACTAAGAGTAGCAAAGAAGCTCACCTTCTCGACAGTCAAGGCAACATTCGGTTTCCAGGACCATTTCAATGTGGGCCAGATATTCTTCACTTCAGTCCAGTCTGTGCCCTGTTTTCTGCCTTCAGTCAAGGCAAAGAAGAACATCCCCTGTCTGATTCCGCTGGCAATAGACCAGGATGCTCATTTCAGGATCACCCGGGACATAATGCCAAAGCTCGGCTACTACAAGCCAGCGATAATCCACCAGCGTTTCCTTCCGGCTCTAAACGGTTCAGGAAAGATGTCAGCATCAGAGGGCGTCACGATATACACCACCGATACCCCTAAGGAGGTGGCAAAGAAGATAAACAAGTATGCGTTCTCAGGAGGTCAGGCCACAGTAGAGGAGCATAGAAAGATTGGCGGCAATCCTGATGTGGACATACCTTACCAATGGCTGACTTTTTTCGAATTTGACGACGAAAAGCTCAAGAGGATCTATGATGATTACAAGAGCGGAAAGCTTCTCACAGGAGAGATAAAGAAGATCCTGATTGACAAGCTCAACGATTTTCTGGCGGATCATCAGAAGAAAAGGGAGAAGGCACGTTCTATGCAGGATCAGTTCATCGAGAAGGACTAACTAAAAAGGTTCGAGCGATTCCTCATGCTGCTTTTAATAATAACATATAAATATAACCTTCCCAACATATGTTTCTGATGGGAGACAGATTTTTGAAGGCAAGAAACGCATCGATAGTAGATTCAGTGGTATGGTTTCTGCTGTTGGTGGTATTCATCCTCTATGAATATGTTTTTCCAGACCAAAATATAAGGATATATTTCATGATACCCTGGTCCATCCTTTTGTTCGTATCTTTCATACCGCTCAGGATAATCCAGATGCTCGGTTTCAGCAAGATTTCAGAGAAATCAGACCAGGTCTATCTCAAGGACCTGATATGGTTTTTCATCTTCTTCGAGGTCGTTTATGGCCTTTTTGGAGTATTCACATCTTTTTTCAGGTTCCCTGAGCCAATAATAGCCATGTTTGTCGATTATATAAGAGGAATAACTCTGGTATTGTTCGGATTTCTTGTCTTCAAGCTCAAAATGCAGTTCAAGAATGTTGCGGTTGGATTATGCTTTGCCATGGTTGCCACTGGTGTTTTTCATTTCACTAAGATATCTCTTCCGGCGGTGTTGATTACTATGATTGCCGTCTCTATCTATGAGGCCTTATTGTTCAGGAAAGCCATGTGGTTTACAGATGACGAGTTCCTGACCAAACAAGACATTGTTTAATTAAAAAGACATAAATATAAGTTCATCTTTTAATATTCCGAG
>CAYMIF010000035.1:0-22709 GCA_964390375.1 uncultured Methanosarcinales archaeon | reverse complement strand
TAACCAAACTCGGGAGGCTCCCTACGGGAACGCAGCACCATTTATCTCGAATAATTTTAGAATTTTAAAAAGATGCTAAGATTTCACTTTTGGCCAGCACAAGTACCCAACATCAAATCGTAGGCTTCATCCAAAAAATCTCTCTTTGGTCGGTTAGTGCCGGTTCGTCCCTTCATTATTTGACCATTGGCCGATGTTCCCAGTAAGGGACGAGCCCTTGTCAGCCTGATATTTTTGAAAGAAAGGACTTACATTATTGGCACTACCACTATTTTTTGGATGGAGCCCAAATTGTAATGTAGTTCTTCTTAAATGTTGTTTGGATCGCAGAAATGCATAAAGATTTGAATCGTGATTGAATATCTTTGTTATTGATTGCAATGGGACTCAGCCAGATGCGGGTTTTTTATAATAATGAGGATAGATGGTCCTGATTTTATTTTTGTATCTGTCAGACTAGTTTGGCTGCATGGCGTTTTGGAATTGTTGCATTGAACCAGATATTGTGTTTCTTGCTGTAATCGCTGCATTGATTGCTGTCTGAAAGTCCTCTGCTTCCAAGGCTGAAGCTGATGCCTGCAGGAGCTGGTTTGTCTGTGATACTCCCTGCTCAAGAATCGAGATCAGGTCAGGCGGGGCCTGGGTGTCAGAGCCCACTACCCGGTCTACCATGTCGGATGACTCCTGGATTAATTGTGCGCAGAATTGCTTGAACCTGTCTGTCAGACCCTTATTTGCTCTGCTGGATTCCTCCAAAGCCTGGACAAAATCGCTTTTTTTCATGAGATCTATGGAATCGTCGAGGGCCTGCTTTTGACTGGAAATATCTATGTTCATCATGCTAGCAGTAGAGATGTTCTTCTTGAGTTTCTTTATCTCCTTGTTTGCTGGCCGGTACTTGCTGAACAAGATCCGGGATATCGTGACAGCCGGAAAAAGGTTGAAGAATATCTCAAGGCCTTCTCCTATAATCGGGATAAAGCTGAAAGGTATTAAATTGGTGGCTTCCCAGGCCACTGCTGCTGCGACCCATTTGTTCGTTATCTTCCTTTCATTGAGGAAGATTATAATCGCTGCTATCCAGTCTCCTATATCTATTCCTACTGCTCCTGCACCAGCCAGGAAATTGTCTGCAAATGACAGGCCAGCATCTACGACATAGTCGTATACCAATGCTGTTATCAGACGCCTGAATAATACTGAGAGTATTATAAACAATAATACTGCCAGGCCTGCAATCATGAGCCAGTCCATAATGTATTCTTTGATTGGGCATATATATAAATGTTTTTTGAAGAAATGGCGCTGTCCCGAAAGTACCTTTTTTGTATATTATTAAATCCTATCTGCGGGTTCGTCCGCAGAGCACCGATGTACGCCCGGACTCTGTCTCAAGCGTACTGTTAATAATTAGGCTTCGCATTGTATCTTGCGTTTCACTTCGTGAAAACTCCATCTGGTCCTACGCTTTTGGGAATGAATTCCCAAACCGGTGAGCAAAGCTCACAGTTTACGCCGCAGACCAGCGAAGTGCGACTTGCGCGAACAATGTCGCTTAGTCCCACTAATAATATTGACTAAAGATATATATACTCGAGACGCAGACGGATTTAATAATACTTTAGGAAAAATTTCATTTTTCTAAGTCGAATTATTTCCAATCATATAATTAAATAAAAATTGGAAAAAAATCCATATACTAATCTATGACTTTTGGGACAACGCCGAAGAGATATCTAGTTTTTAAAGAATCATTCTTTTTTCTTTTTTGAACTGCCGGAATGTAGCTTTTTCTTGGTCTTGTGACGTGCCTTGTTCAAATGCTTCTTAACCTTATCTGAAATCTTTTTTGTGTGGTGTGAAAGATGTTCGGTTAGTGTTTTTGTCTTTTGATACCCTTTGCTCGCTGCTGCTTCCCATATTGGACTCCAGTCCTTGGTCACATCAACCGGAGGATTCCAATACCTGTTGTTGTAGCTGTTCAGAAAAACCTTGTCTACCAGGTTGAATTTGTCTGGTGCATCCGGGATATGGTCCGAGTATCCCATCGGAATTATGACCTGAGGTCTTGCATAATCCGGAATCTGGACTATAGTCGATACCTGGTCTTCATCAAATGCTCCGACCCAGCAGGCAGAAAGACCGAAGTTGTGAGCAGCAAGAAGCGCACACATGGCTGCTGCTGATACATCCTGAATCGAGTATAGCCTTTCACCCCGGATCCCATAGAAACGTTTGGTCTTCTGCGGCTCTGAGCAGATGACAATATGGACTGCTGCCTCGTTCATCCATAGCTGATTCGAAGCCTGAGCAAGCTGATTTATCTTGCCCTTATCAAGCACCACGATGACTGATATGTCCTGAAGGTTTCCTGCACTCGGAGCATTAATCGCAGCCTGGCAGACCCTGCCTATCTTTTCGAATTCAATTTCCTTGTCTCTGAATGCCCTGATCGACCTTCGGGTCATTATGCATTGAAATGCGTCCATAAAGTGGCTATTGGATTCTGTATTTATAAATATTTTGAAAAAATATATATATGCTGCGCCAATCTCATTGCTTGATAATATAGATGTCTGAAAAAAATGAAATACATTGAAATAGCAAGGATATATCATTCTCTGGAAAGCACCGGAAAAAGGCTCACTAAGACAGATATCCTGAGCAGATTCCTAAAAACAATACCTAAAGATAATCTGCATACGGTGATGCTCCTTCTCAGAGGAAAGGTCTTTTTTGGCAGTTCTGAGAAGAAGACTGGTGTCTCGGACAGGCTGGTGATAAAAGCAATAAACGTGACAACCGGGCTTGATATGCCAAAGATACTTTCGCAGTGGAAGAAGATGGGTGATTTGGGTCTTGTGTGTGAACATGCACTGTCCAACAAGAATCAGCTCTCATTATTTTCAGAGGACCTCACTGTCTCAAAGGTGTTTTCGAATCTGTCCAAGCTCTCAGAGATCACTGGCCAGGGATCAGTAGATGTCAAAGTCAAGCTCATAGCAGAGCTGCTTTCCCATGCAGAGCCTCTCGAAGGAAAATATATAGTCAGGACAGTTCTTGAGGACCTTCGGATGGGTGTTGGGGACGGAATAATCAGGGATTCTATTGTCTGGGCAAATTTTTCTGATGAACTTGGAATAGTATACAGCGAAAAAGACAATAAACTGATCCTTCCTGAAAAAACAAGAGAGAGATACAACAGATATGTGAATGCTATACAGGATGCCTATAATATCAATGATGATTTCGGAGAGGTTGCCCAAATCGTTGCTAAAAGAGGACTCAAGGGTCTTGAGGATATCAGGATAGTTCCTGGAAAGCCTGTGAAGGTCATGCTGTACCAGAAGGCTTCTGACATCGAAGAGGGGTTCCTGCAGGTCGGGACCCCATGCGCTTTAGAATATAAATATGATGGTTTTCGGCTGCTCATACATATAGATTCCGGAAGGATTGACCTGTTCACAAGAAAACTTGAGAATGTGACATCCCAGTTTCCTGATGTAGTAGATTTTGTATCCAAAAACGTCAAGGTGAAATCTGCAATAATTGACTCAGAGGCTGTCGGATATGATAAAAAGCATAATCGGTTTGTGCCTTTCCAGAATATCTCCCAAAGGATCAAGAGAAAGCACGGTGTCGAAGAGATGGCTAAGAAGATTCCTGTGGAGCTTGTGGTGTTTGATATACTCTTCCATAATGGGAAAGAACAGGTCAACAAACCCTATCATGAAAGACGGGCATTGATCTCGAAGATAATAGAACCTGTGACAAACAAGATTGGGCTCAGCCGCGTCATGATCACAGAAAAGGCCGATGATGCGCATAGGTTCTATGAGGAGTCCCTCGATGCAGGCAATGAAGGGATAATGATGAAGAACCTTGAAGCTGTATACAAACCTGGTTCTCGTGTAGGATATGGCGTGAAGGTCAAACCAGTCATGGAGACACTGGACCTTGTTATTGTCGGAGCAGAGTGGGGTGAAGGAAAAAGGGCCAAATGGCTGACAAGCTTCACTGTAGCGTGCATAGATGATGACGGCAGCCTGCTTGATATCGGCAGAGTATCTACAGGGATAAAAGAACTCAGTGGAGCTGGGACTTCTTATCAGGAAATGACTGATATGCTTCTTCCTCTGAAAAGAGAAGAGAAAGAAAAGAAGATCAGCCTAAAGCCCAAGGTCGTAATCGAAGTCAAATTCGAGGAGATACAGAAATCTCCAACCTATTCATCAGGCTTTGCACTTCGGTTCCCCAGGTTTGTGCGGCTGCGTGAGGACAGGGGCATATCTGACTGCAGCTCCCTGGAGTTTGTCAAGGACCTCTATTATGAACAGAAATAGTGTTTTGATGTCATAATTGCAGTTTTTCGAAAATTTTTTTATATTTGACTAAACATTTTCCAACCATATGTCTGATTTTTCGATTTCCCAAACATATGCAGCAATATGTGAATGCGACCATGTCATCTTAGTACCAAGATTCAGAACACCAGTTGATTTCTTTGAGTTCGTGGATTAAGCAGACAATCTCGTTGATAGACTTCGTTTTGATAAACATTACAAACGATGCGGAAAATCTGCAGATTACGGTAAAGCAATGCTTGCAGGAGATAATCTTTTACTCGATAACAAGTATCGTTTATATTATGTCAGATTTTCAACAGAACTTCTAGCAAACAGTTTTTTTACAGTCTGTGAATCGTGATCCCAATATAAGATACACTGCACAAGTCCATGATAGTCCAATAGGGTTAGGTGGATTGAAGCCTATAGCAAGAATATCCTGATTGGTATTATATAACAATAAACTAAAATTTAATAAAGTCGAGGGCATTTTCTTGTTATTGTTCAGATTTAGGTTGAATGAGGGCTGCAGATGAAAAAGGAATCAGACATGATCTTTTATTCAATAGTGATATTCGGAATAGTCGGTATCATCATTGTCATCGCTGCATTCTTCATAACCATGCCTGAGAAGGAGAGCTACACTGAGCTGTACTTCAATCTTCCGCACAAGCTGCCAGATAAACTGAATCCTGGAGATGAAGCTATCGTGCATTGGTCTGTCGCTAATCACGAGAACAAGGACGAGAGCTATCGATACAGGGTCCTGGCTGAGGAATACAAAATCTACCCGCAGACAGAAGAGACCTTCAGATGTTATTCTAAGTACCTGCCGAAGAAAGTTGATGAAAAGAGAGAGACCAGCTATTACAAAACTGTCAAATTTTCTAAAGAGGATGTGTGCGGAGATGAATGCGAAGAGATGGGCCTGAGCGGCAGCATATATGCAGTCAATTCAACAAGGGCTATAGAGCAGAACTATTCATCAAGCCCAATCATGTATGAAGAATACTCAATAAGATACAATGCGAGAGTCATCAACGGCTCAGGGCAGCATCTGCTTAGTTTTCTTGGTAGGACCGGTTACAGGAAATGGGCGCTTTTCCTTGATCCTATGGCTAACAAGTCTATCTTTATCGGGAATAATGGTCAGACAAAAATAAGTGATATTGAATGGAACCAGAGCAGGTCCAATTATGTTGTTGTCAGGCTTCGGCCGGGCAAGGGGAACGTGCTTTTAAACAACAATAGTATCATCAGTATTGAGGAACTTTGGGATTATACAGATGGAATAATCACATTGGATATAATAAACTCCAGCATCAATCTTTTTCCTTTCGATATAGTCGATGAGGAAGAAAATCAGGAAAAGCCAAGAGAGATCGTAAAATACAATATCGTAAAGCCTGTCAGAAGAGTAAAATCCAACAAGACCACTGAGGTCGAATATGTCTCTTCTTTGCCTGCAGAATTCGTTGAATACAAGCCTCATGTCTGGAGGTTTTTTAATTCCAGCGGAATCAGCGCTCAGCAGTATGGAAACGATATAATCCCCAGCTCCAGGATAATGACTTCCAGAATCCCTGATGCATGGACCGAAAATTCATTCAGCTTCAGCTATGTGGCTCTCGACGGAAAAAGGATTGTCAGAGCCGGTTTTGTTGACAGCAATTTCGATCCTATCTATTTCCTGGAAATTGATGAGATGAGAGATGAGATCAAACTATTGATTTTTGAGGATTCTGGGATTGTCGGATATCAGCAGACTGCAAATGTTTCTGATGGAGAATGGCATAGGATAGATATAGTAAACAAGGACAGTCTTATGATCAGGTTCAACTCAAGGACAATATTCAATATAACAAAGATAGACAACACCGGCGCATATTCTTATCTACATACAGACAAGACATATGCGCATTTTTCAGGAATCAGCCTGCGGAACCTAAAAGACTCAGAACCTATCGAGGAGACTGTCTTTAGTAAGGTCCTGATAGTAGATGAGGATGAATGCCAAAAAAGACTCATAGATTACCATGTCATCGATGAAGGGACCTTAGAGGTTCCTGATCACGAAAGAACGGTGTCTAAATTCATCTTATCTCCTGAAAATGAATATCAATTCATAAGAGTGAAGGTGGAATTGACGGATAAAGACCAGGATATAATGTTTTGGATATAAAAAATGACCATAGCAAATGTTTTTCAGATAATTGTCGGGCTTCTGCTGGGCCTGTTTATACCAGGCTTCCTGCTGGTCATGATACTTTTCAAAAAACTGTCGATCATAGAAAAAGTGGGGTTATCTATCGCATTTTCACTAGTCATTGATGTGATAATCGCTCTTATGCTGGGATATAACAGATCTGCTATGATTGCTACAGGAGGAATCACCACACATAATGTATGGAGCCATTCAGTTGGCATAACTGGCATCCTGTTTCTGGTGCTGCTAATTAAATATACCCTGCAAAAACCTGTGAAAAAAAATGATAGACATAAAAAAGATTAGCCCAGGCCTGAGGTCGTTTGTGATAAAGACGATAATATTTCTAGTCGTCGCGCTTGGCCTGAGGGTACTGATAAACCATTATCCTGGAGAGGCACCCTGGATTCGTGCAACATATCTTGGGTCTGCAGGGAACCCGACAGGTTATAAGCCATATGAACTTATGTCTGTCATCAAGGCATCAATATTCATAATAATCGCTTTTGCGCTCTTCAACTGGAAAAAAATAGCGAAATTCAAGAGATATCCAATTCGGGCATTTGATATCATATTCTTTTCAGCATTGTCTGCAGGATTCTATTTCCTGCACTATTTTTTCAAGTATTTCCTGAAACTAAATCCCGAAATCGCTGCATCATTATTTTGGCCTTTCTTCTTTATTAAAATCGGTCTGATACTCCTCTGTCTGCTCAGCCTTGCGATTGCTGTGTTCGGCTGGGCTTTTTTTGTTGATTTCTTGAGGGATTTTCGAATCCAGATACCGCTTGTCTTCGGATTTGGTGTTGTTTTCTATTTCCTGATCGATTTTGCTTCAAGGCTCTGGTATGTCTCCTCATCTGCTGTAACCTATCTTGTCGCAAAGATGCTTTCGTTGCATGCTTCGGATGTATGGTACAGGTTCGCAAGCGAAGCTCCAATCCTATATGCAAAGGCTAAGAATGTGATGTATGTAAATATAGCAAAAGAATGCTCAGGGATCGACGGATTTCTCCTCTTTACATCTATCTTTTTCATAATCATGTATCTTGAGCGGAACCATATAGACAAGAAAAGGATGCTTCTGAGCTTTATACCCGGTGCTTTTTTTTTCTTTTTCTATAATGTCCTCAGGATATATCTGCTTATGGTTGTCGGCATCTACATCAGTGAAAACTTTGCGATCGATCTTTTTCATGATAATATCGGCTGGATCCTCTTTTTGGTATATTTTGTCATATACTGGCATTTCGCGTCAAAATTTGTATATCTGAAAAAAGATAAAAAAGAAAAGACCAAACCCAAGAAGAAAGCCAGGAAAAAGCGCAAGAATCCGAAGAAATCCTGAATCTTTTTCTTTGCTTCTATTAATTAGGAAAATTCAGTAAAAATGAAAAGTTTTATATTGTCTTAATATTGGATATTTTCAGGCTCAGGCTAATGAAAAAGAAAAACGCGAATAAAGAAGGATCTGCTTTTGAACGAGAAAAAAAGAGGCTCCCTCTGAAGCAGCTGAAAGAGGATGATAGTGTATGGGACATAATAGTCATCGGTGCAGGTCCAGCTGGGCTGACAGCAGGTGCCAACTGCGCTCAAAGAGGGCTTCGGACCCTTATTCTTGAGGCACAAAAGGCTGCCGGCGGCCAGCCGATGCATTTCTATCCACATAAGATCATACTTGATCATCCTGGGTTTCCGAGAGGCATAAAAGGTTATACGCTTTCTACACGCCTTTATAGTCAGGCTGAAAAGTCAGGAGCTGAGATACATCTTTATGAGCCCGTAGTCGACCTTAATATAAAGAAGGAGATCAAGAAAGTAATAACTGCAGAATCAATCTATAAGTCCAAGAGAATTATCCTCTGTACCGGCATAAACTGCGTTCCAAGAAAGCTTGTCCAGATGGAGCAATATAAAGGAAAGCATCTCAATTATCATCTTGAGTCAGATGTCCCTTATAAAAACAAGAGAATCCTTGTCGTCGGAGGTGGCGATACTTCATTTGAGAATGCACTGCATTTGAGCAAAAAAGCATTGTCAGTCACACTCATATCAAGAGAGAATATCTGGAAGGCAAAAAAGGACCTGGTGAAGGCAGCAAAGGAACGCGGGATTGAACTTCGGCTGAACCACAAGCTTGTGGATATAGATGACCAAAAAAAAGAGGCAATAGTAAAAGATCTCAATAAGCGGAGGAGAGTCAGGATTCCTGCAGATGAAACCTTTGCCTTTGTCGGGTATATTCCCACTCTTGGACTCTATCAGAACAAGGGTCTTCGGATTACCCAGACTGATCATATCTATGCAGACCAAAATACCATGGAGACTTCTGTTAACGGTGTCTTTGCAGCAGGAGATATCGCAAGCGATGTGAAGCTGATTGCAGTGGCATGCTCGCAGGGAATCCTTGCAGCCATACATACATTTGAAGATATAACCCAGCCTTACTGGCTTACCAAAAGAAAGAAACGTAATAAGAAGAAGGAAAGGAAGCTACCCTAGGATTTCAGATACGGTCTGGGCTGAGATCATGTTCAGGTCTGCCAGAGTGATCGTCCCTGAATCAAATTCTCCTGCATCAACAGCATCTTTCGCATCTTTGGGGATAATTATTTTTTCTATTTCATCTATGTTGTACATCTTTATGTCGACCATGAGGGACATATCGATCCTGGAGCCTGATCCTTCTGACGAAGAAAAGCCCATATTATCCGGTGTCATCATGAACTTTATATTGAGCTTTTGACGCTCGATCAAAAAAGAACTCTTGTCAATCCATAATATAATCTCGCTTTCCTGGATAAGTTTCTCATAATCGATTTTCCTTTGCGTGAGGTCAGTTGCAGGTTCAGGATCCTTTAGGGCATACGAAAGAAGCCTGTTTTGGTCAGGCGTTATCCTGAGCTCTATGGTGCTGGAATCTGTCTTCAATATCTCAATCTCTGCGTCTTTTATAATCTTTAGGATATTTTGTACTTGTTCTTGTTGGTTCCATATCTCATCAGGTGCTTTTTGCTTTGTCCAGTAACCCAATGTTCCAGTATAGAAATAATCGTCATAATAATACATCTCCATATCTATCTCAGATTCCATTCCGATGTCTATCATGCCAGTCATGTTAAGAAAGAGCCTTTCGTTCTCCTTGTCTATGGTTCCTTTATAGTTAAGGTCAGTCGAAGCCTGAAAATCATGCTCCTGACTTACAGTATGCATAGACATCTTCATGTCCATGTCCAGGTCATAAGAACCTATCTCTGAGTTTGCCTTGATTATCCTGTCCTTTATATCCTCTGGGTTATATGAAGTACAGCCAGCGGTGATAATGAGCAGGGCAATAACCAATATCCCCTCTTTTTTTGCCATCTTCAATCATCAGTTAAGATAGTCTCTTGCTGAGACTTTTTCACAAATCTCTTTTGCAAGAGGCTTTCGCATCAACTCTTTTATCTTTTCTTTGGATCTTGTCTGTGCAAGAACATAACCTAATTTCACGAATGCGACTTCCGGTAGCATGTCTTTTACAAAAATACACCCTAGCTTTACTGAAAGCTCGCGAAGATTAGAATAGACAAGCTCATGAGTACTTCCGTAGAGTGTCTGGGTGGTGATGACTACTGCGATACCTGCTTTGTTCGCCTCTTCAATCCTGCTGAAGAGTGCTTTTGGAACGTTCCCTAGGCCGGTTGCAGCAATCACAATCCCATGCACTCCTTTTTTTCTGAAATGATTTGTTATCGTGACATCCATTCCTGGGTATGTGTAGAGCATCTCTACCTTGTCATCATAATTTTTTGCAGCCTTAGCTTGTTTTTTTGAATCCCTTTTCATGATATCTTGAGCATGCAGATGAACATCTATCCTGCCGTCAGGATAGACAGATGCGGCAGGTCTTGTGTTTATCGGTCGAAAAGCATCCCTTCTTGATGAATGCATCTTTCGCACCCTTGTTCCTGGTATCAGGTCACAGAAAGTGTCTTCTGTTGTTGCATGAAGGCATGTGAATACTCCAGAACCAGGATATCCTGCTGCAGCATGAACTGCGCATGTCAGGTTCATATATGCGTCTGAGCTACCCCTGTCTATGCTGCGCTGGGCTGCTGTGAATATTACAGGCCTGGGGCATTGCGGGAGAAGGAATGCCAGGGCAGCTGAGGTAAAATGAAGAACATCTGTTCCAAGAGTAATCACTACCCCATCAGAGCGGTTCAGTTCATCAGCTGCAATCTTTGCTATCTTAAGCCAGTCTCTTGCAGTTATGTCCTCTGACATTATCTGCATCGGTATCTTCACAGATATGTTCGCTATATCAGAGAGTTCTGGATACATCTCAAGAAAATCTTCTGCTGTGTAGTCTGCGACTACACCGCCGGTCTTATAGTCTATTCTGGATGCTATCGTCCCGCCGAGGGATATAATTGTTATGTTTGGAAGATCTGGATCTTTCTTTTTATTGCCTTTTGCTTTCTTTTTAATCCTGCTCTTTTTTTTTACATTCAAAGAAATAATCTTAGAATTCTCTATGCCTATATTATAACCGTTTTCCAGCTTTATTACAGTAGTGCCTTTCCTGAGAATCTTAGGCCTTGGCATAAGGGTCCCTGAGAATTCCTTATCCCTGGTCTTGAGCAGGACCAGGTCTCCGACAGCAGCTTTAGGCTTGGACATGTCTTTATGAGAAACAATGGTTGTATTTAAGGTTTGTCATCAGTGAATTAATGAAATCCTGTCTGACTATCTTAATTCCTTACCAATAGTAGAAATCATCTTCCGCATACAAGGAATGTTGCAGCTGAAAAACCAATCACTATACCCAGTATCAAGCCTATCAGTATACCCATGATTACCTGATGGACATTGGACTTGAAGTGAGAGACCGGATGGATCTCATTTGCCTTTTCCTCTGGATTAGGTGCTGGTGCATTCTGCACTTCTTTTATCGCAGAGATGATCTCATTGTCTGGCCTTTTGTCAGGTTTTTCAGATTCTTGTTTATCTTGTGATTCTATTGTCTTTTCCTTCTTGATATCAGACAAAGAAGGTATAGGCTCTACTAGATTCTTTGGCTTTCCTTTGTCTGATTCCTGTTTTTCGACAGTCATCATGCTGAGCTTCTGGCTTGTTTTATCATGCTGTTCGTACTTTTTGATTTGTTTTTCGAGCCACTGGATCCTTGCACTCACTAGTTGTTTGGTTTTTTTGAATTCAGTTGTCTTGTAAAGCTCTTCAGCCAGTTCTTTGTCTTCGAGAACATTCTTTATCCAGTTGGCAAAATCGTTCTTCTGGTCGTTTACATGTTCCCTGAAGCTTTCTGCTGGTGTCTCTTCCAATGTGTTGGATAGCTCTTTTAGGTTCTTTATCTCTTTACCCAAACGCGTCCTGAATGTCTTTTCCTTTGGTGCATCCGCAAGTTTTTTCCTTTCCTGTTCTGACATCTGTTCCACCAGATAAAAAGATCTACAATACCTTCTGGAGTATCTCTTTGCAAAGCATTGCCTGAAGCTCAGTCTTGTTTAGTATTCCCAGCATCCTGTCGGACAGATCTTCTTCTTTTAATATCTCTTTTACCCATGTGGCAAAATCATTTTTCTGGTCGTTTACATGGAAATAGAATACTCCGTCCGGCATACTATCCAGAGAGAATGCTAAATCGACCAGGCTCTTTATCACAGATCCATCGCATACATAGAAATAATGCTCTTCGGGTGCGTTTGCAAGAAGATTCGGTTTCTTCTTTGTTTTTTTGCTTGTACTCTTCTTCTTGGCTTTCTTTGCAGCCTTCTTCTTAGCCATAAGACTACTCACCTCTTTTTTTTGTGATTTTGTGTTGCATCAATTGTTTAAATAATTTTCTAATTTCTCCTCATCCTGATGAAATTCAGGAGGAACGGGCAGCTGTTCCTCGATCCTGAGATTGATATCGTTGAGTATATTCATATATGCGATGAATGAGTCATAAGGGCTGGAGTTATTGTCGAATATGCCTGACACAGCATTATTATCTTTTGTATTCATCATACTGAAATTGTCTGATGATGAGATCCTTCGCCAGTCATTTATCAGGGAATGATCGCCCGTGAGCATGACTTTTTGCTCTATCCTGTAAAGCTCATTCAATGCATTGTTCTGAAGCTCATTAGAAAGCCATGGTGAGGTATCCTTGCTGTCTCTTTTCCATGATATCGGGTCAGGAATATCCAGCTCTTCTTTTGGCTCATGCTTCTCTGCAGCATCTGAAGGAGTCACAAAACTGTGCCCTTCAGACAAAAGCTTCTCTACTGTCTTTTCCATGAAACTGAAAATATGTTGTGCCTGTCTGTCTATTCTTTTTGCATGGCTTGTGAATTCGTCATAATCCATGAATATGTTAATTATATCTCCAGAGGCTGATGTTATCCATCCAGAGAACTTTTCTGGAGTCAAAGGATGCTCATCCCATTCAGTTTGTGAGAAACGGACTGCTATGTCGTCACTTAAGCTTGTGTTTCTTGCCAAAATCTTCAATCCAGGAATTCCTTTTGGAGAATAGACATGGTTTGGATTAAATGTTCTGTTGGATTCTGTGAGGACTGTTTTGAATCCCATATGCTCTGCAAGTTTTGCTATCTCATTGGAATGAATCAGTTCTGTGTTACGGAAAGATTTTGGTTCCTGGTCAAATATATGCCTGATAGAATTCATATGCATCCTTACCTGATTCTCAAATTCCTTTTTTGAGAACAGGCCTGCAAGAGAGTGGTGATAGGTCTCTGCCAGAAACTCAACCTGCCCAGTCCTTGCCAGGGCCTTAAAACTTTTCAGGACCTCTGGGGCGTGTCTTGTCAGGAGTTCCAGGCATACGCCAGATATTCCGAAAGCTATCCGAAACTTCCCTTTATGCTTGTCTATCAGGTTCATCAGGTGTTCGTTTGCGGGGAGAAAACATTCTTTTGCCTTTTGCTCTATCTCTGGTTTTACATCCCTGAAATAATCGTGGGTTGAACTTATGTCGAAAACCGAATATTCCCTCAGCCTGAAAGGCAAGTGTACCTGGAAATACAAGCAAATATCTTTCATATGACCCCTCCTTTTGATTTATTTTTTATGATGCTGTCTTCAGATGAATGATCTGCGGACAAGCTGATTGTATACTGTTATGCATTTTGTTGCCGGATTGCTCCAACTGAACTGATGGACTTCCTTGTGTCCGTTCCTCTGAAGCTCCTTGTGAAGCGTGTTGTATCTGAGTATAGCCAGAATCTTGTTGCTCATCTGGTCAATGTCCCAGAAATCGACCTTGAGAGCATGCCTGATTACCTCTGATACCCCGCTAGTCTTTGATATGAGAACCGGTGTTCCGTTTCTCATGGATTCGAGAGGAGTTATTCCGAATGGCTCTGATATTGACGGCATGACATATAGGTCTGCCATCTGGTATGCCTTGTCAATCTCTTTGCCCCTCAGGAATCCGGTAAACATTACCCTGTCCGATATGCCGAGCTCTTTTGCTTTTTCTATCATGAAGTCTTCCATGTCCCCGCTTCCAGCGACCACGAACTTCACGTCTGGGTCCTTCTCCAGGACCCTTTTTGCTGAATATAGGAAATATTCTGGTCCTTTCTGGATAGTGATCCTGCCGAGGAACAGGACAACTTTCTCATTCATCTTATCCTTCAGCTTCTTGAACTTATTGTCATTGAAGTCGACTGCATTGTGGACAACCTCGATTTTATCACAATCTATTCCGTAATTTCGGACAAGCCTCTGCTTTGTAAGGTTGCTCACTGCGATTATCTTGTCTGCTTTTTTAAATCCTTCCTTCTCTATCTCATAGATTTTCGGGTTGGGAAAGCCGCCGGTCCTGTCAAATTCTGTCGCATGTATGTGGCAGACCAGAGGTTTTCCAGAAACCTCTTTTGCGCGTATCCCTGCCATGTAGGTCATCCAGTCATGTGCATGTATCAGATCAAAATCCTCAAATTTCGATATTATGCCTGCCTTTTCTGCGTACCTTTTGACCTCTTCAAAAAGGTTTCTGCCGTAGACATCCCCTCCTGTTGTGCCTCCTTGTTTCATATTCATTATCCCAAGCTTCTTTATCCTCTCCTTATAAGAACCAGCGTCGATATATGCAATCAGAGGAGAGTCGATGAACGAGAACTTGACCTGCGAAGGGTCAAGGAAGATGTTATCTGATATCAGAAGATTTACATGAGAACAATGACTATTTATATCTTTTCCAAATGCTTTTGGAAGGACGAAAGTAATGCCTATACCTTTCTCTGCCAGCCCTTTTGTCAGGCCATAGCACGCCGTGCCTAGACCGCCAGAGTTGAAGGGCGGAAACTCCCATCCAAACATTAGTACATTCACTTTTCTAACCTGTCTCTTTTTTGTTGCTGTTGTGACTATCAATGATTTTTGTTGCTGTTCCTGTGTTTTGAAGCCCGGGATTTTATGGCTGATTGGTATATGAGGAAATTTAAAAATCTTCTTTGTTACCGATTAGGTACGATTTCTAAGGTCTTGTTTCTCATAAAACCTATGCAACTTTTATTATCCTGGAATTACTACTTTAAATATCTTTGCTTTTTATAGTATATATTTTATAGAAGAGACTTTCCAAAACCTTTATAAATCATGACACGTTCATGTCTTAATATTTGATTATTTGCTACAAAAGTGCTTGTTTTTCACTAAAAATGACATTAAATAATGTTGAGCGGAAGATATTAATCGAGATTGTCCGCAACCCAAGAGTGAGCGATAATTCGATTGCCAGGATAACTGGCATCCCATTGAAAACTGTCAACCGAAAACGTAAGGATCTTGAGCACAGGGGGGCTGTCAAATACATGGCATACGTCGATAACTCCTTGCAGGGGACTGGTCAGTTTCAGGGTTCACAGCTATATCTTATCACCTTCAGGCTTGGAATCACAAGGCAGATGTTTTTTGACAGCTTCAGAAAAGCAGTCCTGTATGATGAGACAAAAGAGAAGATGAGGCAGATCAGAAGGCATATACACATGGCCAATATCTGTGAACGCGACGGACACCTTATCCTCGCACTTCATATTGAATCGCGAGTGGATGAGGATATAATCGAGATCTATAACAGTGATATAATACCTATATTCTACAGCTATTTTGGAAGCGACTGCATCGATTCAACCGAAACCCTAAAACTCACAGATCCTCTGGTCATCTTCAATAACTACATGCCGCTCTACAACATGAAGGACGGAAAGCTCAGTCCTGGATTAGACAGCTCCTTTGTCATGATTGATTGATCAGATTCATCTTTTGGTCTTTTTCTTTGTCCTTTTTTCTGCTGGAAGTATTTTTGAATTTAGTTATATCTTTTAACATATAATAATATACTTTATTTTATATAAAGACATATTTTTTTAAATTTATTATTATATTTTTTTAATTATTAAAAACAGATAAAAAACGAAAAATTTATAAATAATATCTATCTTAAAAATTATATATTTATACCTTAAATGTTATAATAGTGCAGAAATAACTATACTGACAACAATAATCTGGATGCAAATGGGTAAGAATACACTTGAGAATGAGATATTGAGGCTGTATACTGATAATCTGGTAAACCTTTTCAGCATAAACCAGATCGCAAAAAAGCTCTCGAAAAAATATCCATACATAAACAAGAAGGTCGGCATGCTTATCAGTTCTGGGATACTAAAGAAGATAGTGGTCGGCAGAAGCCATCTTTGTTCTCTTAACCTTGACAATCCAAAGACTGTGCTTGCTCTTGCTATGGCTGAGCTTGAGCTTCAGAAGAAGATCCCTGATATTCGCAAAATCAAGGAAGGTATAGCAGAACTAAGGTTCAGGACAAGCCTTCTGGTTTGCGTATACTACAAAGAAAAGCTGGTCTTTGTTGTCGATAATATAAGGGACAGAAGAGAGATAGTGAGGGCCTTTTCGGATTCTATCGTTCTTGACAGGAATCAGTTTCTGGATCTTATGCTGGATGATCCCGAGCTTTTCTCTTCACATATTATACTGTATGGATTTGAGAAGTTCTATGAGCTTCTTATGTTTGAGATTGATGAAATCAAGAGGAGATATTCTCCTCTGAGGTATTGACATGAAGCAAATAAGCAGTCAGGTGAGGCTTGAATGCAAGAAGGGCTTTTTCATAGCCAGCCTTATGGTTATCATGGCAGCTCTTCTTGTTTTTTCTTATCCAGTGCCTGCCAGGGATTATAATCCTGTAAAGCTACAGCTGAATATTTCTGATCTTCCTTATTCAGAAGTGTTTAAATATGATGTTGAATCTTTGAATCAGTCCACAGTAAAGATGTATTATAGCAGCTATCTTTATGGGCCGGAGGCTCTTTCGTTTGTCAATGATACAGAGAGATCTGTTGTTTTCAACCTAAGCATTCCTGAAAATGCACTTCCAGGAAATCATTCGAGTAAAATATCTATGATAGGTATAAATAATTCTGATGAAGATGTGATCTTCAATGATACTCTTGTATTTCGGATAAGTATAATCGATGATACCCCTTATTCACTGAGTACTGAATATGAGCAGTATGAAGTAGGAGAGTCGGTCTATATCATGTTCACTGCACCTTATAACTCCAGCCTGAACCTGACCATAGAGAACAACAATTCTGATATCGTCGAATCCTTCACCTCTGAGATCGACAGGGAAGCGTCACTTTTTTATGTGCCGAAAGAGCCAGGCCTTTATAATATCACAGCAGTCATCTTCCATGAAGGAAGAAATAATACCCTGAGCACAAGTTTTCTGGCCATATCAGAGCTGAACTGTGAGATCGATTCTGTAATGCAGGGACATGTCAATGAGACATTGTATTTCTCTGCTACAGTTTCAGGAGGATATCCTCCTTATAGCTATTCCTGGATAATCCAAAACGAGACAGAAGAAGAAAAAGAGTTCTCTTATGCTTTTTATGAAGCAGGAGAATATGATATCATGCTGACAGTCAGGGATTCCAGGCTTGCTGAAACCAAGTGCGAAAAAAGGGTATCTGCTGTCAAGGAGACTTTCAGGCTTGAGCTTGCTTTGGTCGACGATGATGAGGAGTGGCCGTTGAACGATGCAGATGTAATTTTTGGTCAAAATGATTACAAGACAAACAAGTATGGAAAACTGACTGTGCATGATCTTGAAGCAGGAAGCTATGAACTAATAATAGAAAAGGAGGACTATGAATACTATCATAATATAATCAATATAACTGATGATGAAAGCTTTGAGGTAAGGCTACAGATGAACAAGAGCCATAAGCTTCCCAGTGTTGAAATAGTCTATCCACAAACAGATATGACTATCTCAGAACCCAGACTTGTTGTGAGGTATCGTGTTGAGTCAGATTATGAGGTTGAATACTGCAAGCTTCTTTTCAATGAAGTCAATCTTTTAGGATATCGCGTAAAAGGCACTGATGCAGAACCAGAAGTGGGCAAGATAAACTCTTTTTCTGTCAATCTTCGAAACGGTGACTTCAAGTTCAAGGTCCTTTGCAAGAACGAATATCTTGAAGCAGACTCAGATGAGTTTATTGTCAATGTATCCGGACTAATAGAACCTGAACCAATCGAGAGCCTGCCAGATGATACTGAAAAGACTGATCCTGGTGAAGAGCAGACAGATGAGCCTGATGAATCAAAAAAGACAGAAGAGAATAAAGATGAATCGGATGAGGAAGATGGGCCAGAGGGTATTGATACAGTAAGAGATGAAATCGTATCACTCCAAAAGGCAGTCAGCGAAGGCATCTCCATGATCGAGTCTGGAAACCAGGACGAGAAGCTTGTGGCTGAGATCCTGGGGCTTTCTGCAAAACTCGATGAATACAGGAGAAAGACCGATGAACTGCTGGTCAGGTATGATAGTCTTGCCGGACTACAGATCGCAGGAGATTCCAGGAAGACAAAACAAAATGAAATCCTGAATGATATGCAGGAACTTGAAAAGGAAATCCCGGTTTCCTTGTACATAATCAGCAGGAACTCATATCAGACCGATCCTAAACTTAGTGAAATAAATGACAGCTGTACTGAATACGTAGCTACTAAATCCCTGGAACTCTCAGACAAGGAGTTCGAAAGATATGTGCAGGATAATCTTGAGCACCAAAAAAAGATAAAGGTCTTCACCAGGCTGTTCTATGTCCAGGTCGAATATTCCAATATGAAAAGGAAGGACTTCAGCATCGTACACAGGGGAGTTACCACAACAGGAGAGAATCTCTCGATGTTCTCGTTGATCGAAAACATTCCAAAGACTGTCGCTGAGAAGATCGGAGAGGTGGTGTACAACGGTCAGATGAATGTCATTAATCCTGATCCTGTCTTCGGCATAGATATCGTCGATGACATGGAATATTCATATTATCTGAACAAGAAAGTCCCTCTTGATCGATTAAAGCAGGTATCTGTCAGTCTTATCGAAGAGCCGATGAAGCATGTTGGCTCAATCACAGGATTTGCTATATTTGACGGTTTTCTGGAGGGCGCATCGGTATATATGTTCTATATTGTCCTGATAATGCTTGTCATCGGTGTCAATCTGTTCATCTATTCAAGGGTATATTCAAAGCAGGAGATGTCAAACTATCTGGGATGGTGGAAGGAGAAGGTAAATGATATACGGCCGAGAAGCGATGATGATCGGTTTTTGTATTTCATGAACAAGTCTATGGAATCCATCAGGAACGGAAGATCCAGACAGAGCCTGGCTTTGTTTTCCAAGACAATGAAATCATTCGGAAAAGCGAGTCCGAGCATGAAAAACGAGACAATGGACATGATGGAGATGATCAGCAGTGAGCTGGATTTATTATATATATATGAGCAGATAGAGCATGTATATTATCAGCTTTCCCAGGATAATCTGAGCAGGGCGATGGACCATCAGATCGAATGTGAAAGCATATTCCTCGGCCTTAATCCAAGGTACCAGAACAGGATGAGGGAGGATTATGCAAATATGAATGCAGCGGTCAGCGTGAAGATGATGACTGAGGAAACAAAGAGGGATTCCAAAAAAGAGACCTTTTGGGAAAGGGTCAAAAGAAATAATGAGAGGATGGAGAGATGATCATTTAATGATAAGCAGGCAGGATTTAGGGCTAATATGAAATCCTATCCTACTTCACCGATGTTTCACATCGGTTTCGCCTGGCCACGAGAATATTTACTAATGTAAATATTCTCTCTCACGGCACAGACGCGTAGGATTTCATATTAGCCTGGATTTAGATTAAATTTAAATATAAACGTATGATATCATTTTAGAGGATAAAAATGGATGAGAGAAAAAAGAGGGGTTTTTGGATATTGCTGATGATTTTAGCACTGTTCATAATATCTGCAGGTCCTGTATATTCGTATGAAGTAAAAGGAGAAGAATCAGGTATATTCCTGATCAGACCTGCCAGCCAATATATTGATTTCGGTTTTGTGCCCCAGGAATATCTTTCAGTCGAAGACCTGAATTTTCTTGTATGCTTTGAAGAGGAAGATATAGAACCCAGGGTCTCTTTGCTATGCGAAGACGACATAAGTTTCTTTGATCTTGAGCTGACACAGTGGACAGAGGACAAGAACTGCTATATGGCCTCTTTTGACCTTTCGCAGAAAGGCTGTGTGAATTTCATCATCGAAGCAGAATACACCAAGGATGATGAGACCACAAAGATGCAGAAGAAGATAAAGGTAAACAGGCTTTCATCTATAATAGATTTCACTGTAAAGACTCAATACAGCGATGGCGGATGGAGAACCGCAGTGGACACTGCAGCAGGCATCTGGGTGTTGTCTCATTACAAGGATATATTTGAGGAGGAGATAGACCACGCAATAGACTGGCTCAAACTGAACCGAAACAATGACAACAAATGCTGGCCTGACCTAGACTGCAGCGTCAAGTCAACAGCAAAGATCCTGGCCTTCCTGACCAAAGCAGAGCTGAACAGGACAAGAAGGATAGTGCATGATTCAGAGGTTTATCTTAAGAATAAGCAGAATTTTTTCCTGACAGATGACAAGTGGACTGTGTGGCTTTACCCGCTCGAAAACTATGACACTAATTGTCTCGTCAATTATAACTATTCGAATCTGAATAACTGGTCTGTCGCAATCAATCAGAGCCATGGTATCCAGACATTTCAAATCGATGCAAAAAAGGATATGGTGATAGATATCGTCTGTGATAGGAATTTTCGCGCAAACCTTACAACTGAAGAAGGGGATCTTGTCTTTATCTATGAAGGCGATAATATGACCTATACCATACCGCCTCCATGCTGGAGCAAAGACACCAAATGGGGAGACTGCGATATCGCGACATCTGAATTCGCTCTCTTGACAAATATATCTGATGTATACAGGCAAAGAGGGCTTGAATATCTGAGAACAGAGGTCATAGACCTTCTTGGAGAGATGAATGCTGTGGGATATGAGAGGAACATAACTGAGTCTGCGCTATATCTTTCTCTTGAGAACCAGTCGGGTGTCACTTCCTGGCTCAGATTCAAGCAGAACAATAATGGAAGCTGGGGAGACCAGGGAAGGATGCAAAATATTCTTCCTACTGGATACTCGATACTCGGTCTTATTCACACAGGCATGAACAGGACAGATGAGGTAATTGAGGATGCAGAGAAGTGGGTCGCAGACAGAGAGCTTGAATTCGTCAACAATGTGACTGTTGATTATGCTGGCTGGAATTCAACTGAGAAGAATGCACTTGGGTTCATTGTCCTGAAAAACAACCAGAGGCCTCTTCTTAAGTCAAATCCCAGTATAATCATCATGGACAGGGACAAGGTAGAAGTCGAACTCATAAACCCTACTACGTTTGAACTCAATGAGCTCAGCTATAACCTTTCCTCGAATCTTGAGGATATTATTGGAGTAGAGGTCAAGGAAAGCCTGTCTTCGTATTCCTATACAATAATTGAACTTACTAAGAATACACACCAGACCAATAATGAATATGGATTCCTCAGCGTGAATAACCTTGGAGATGAAACTGCAAAAATACCTATTATAATCCTGAATACACCAGATATAGAAATATCTGCAAAAGAGGAAAACCTGATTGTTTTCGGCACTAACACCCAACTTGAATTCAGTGTCTCGAAAACAGGCCATAATTTTGACTGTAATCTTGACTGGGAAGGAGATGTCGACCTGAAGGCAAAGGAGGAATATGAGGTCACGTCAAACAGCATAACCGTTGATGTTATATTCGATACAGCTGAGCGTGCAGAAAAAAAGTACAGAGGAAGCTTTACATGTGAGGCAGGTGGCCAGGAATTCAGTTCTGATTTCGCTGTCGATGTCAGCAGGTATTCAACCTTTCCGTTCTCTTTTTCACCAACTGACATTTTCATCAATTCTACGAAAGATGATCACGTGCTGACCGTCAAAAACAAGCTGGACGAGACCCTGAATGTCAATCTTGCGTTCTCCAAAGAAGAGCCGCAGCTGACATTGAGCGAAACTGACATATCAATCGATCCTTCAGACGAATACAATGTGACCATAATCAACAGGCTGCCGACTGACCAGAATATAAGCAGAAAAAATAGTGTTGATATCACTGCTCTTGGGCAGAAGAAATCAGTATCCATGCTCCTGGATATCGAGGCTTCGATCATACGACCTATAAATCCGATAATCCTCTGGATAATAATCACTCTTCTCTTTGCCTTTCTTGGAGTTGGAGTATACCTTGGATGGAGATACTGGCCGCAGATCAAGAAAAAACTTATGCCTGGCGCAAAAGAGGACAAGTTCAAGCTCAAGATAAAAAAGATGGAAGAAAAAGAGAAGAACACAGCCATCATGAACATGGTCAAGATCATGAGGTTCATGAAGAAGGATGATGCCCAGATAAGATCCAGGCTCAAGGAGGAGGGATTTTCTGATGATGATATAGACAAGGCAATTGAGCAGGGCGAGCAGATGGAAGAAGAGCAAAGACAAAAAGAAAAGGAAGAGGCAGACAAGGAAGAAGAATCAGATAATGATAAAAAGAAAAATAAGAAAAAGAAATGATCAGAATATTCAGATAATCACTTTTTTTCATGAATGCCAATATATCGATGCTGGGTACTTGTGCTGGCCAAAAGTGAAATTTTAGCATCTTTTTAAAATTC
>CAYMIF010000034.1:0-23823 GCA_964390375.1 uncultured Methanosarcinales archaeon | reverse complement strand
TTGCGGATTCGACGGCTCGAATCTGGAATAATTAGCACCATAAAATTGACTAAGCTCAATATGCGGCGTTGTCCCAAAAGTACCATTTGTGTATATTATTAAATCCTACTCCATTTTCACTTCGTGAAAATTCCGCCAGGCCACGAGAATTTTTTTATTAAAAATATTCTCTCCCATGGCACTGACGGATTTAATAATACTCAGGAAAAATTCCATTTTTCTGGTCGAATTTTTTCCAATCATATAATTAAAAAAAATTTGGAAAAAAATTCATATACTAATCTATGACTTTCGGGACAGCGCCCAATATGCACAATCTTTAAATAGTCTTTTGCATTAGGATATGAGATATGGCCGGAATTGTGATTAAGGACCAGTCAGATGCAGGATTATTTCCTCCTGAACCGAAGGTTCAAGAAGAGCTTTTGTCTTGCCCTTTTGATTTGAGGGCATTTCAGGAGATTATGGATGAGATAGAAGATATCTCAGAAAGGCTGGAAGATGAAGAAGATGACATTTCTTCAAAAAACATCGAATCCAGGGTGAAGAAAAAGGGTGATCCGGAGGAACCTGGTCCTTCAATGGAGGAACTTTCCATACAAAGTTTCTATGAGAAGGCTAGAGAGGCCTACAGTCAGTTTCTGTCAGACTACCTAAAAGAGCATACAACTCCGTACAATGAAAGCTATTCATATTCTTTCGAATCAAAAAAAACGATGCAGACATGGGCGAAAGACACGTTCAGCTATAAGGAGAGGATAGATGTTGTGAGGAAGATGATGATGAACAATCTTTTCGGCTCGATGTGCAATCATATAAGTCCTGATGAGAAAGAGCGTTATAAGGTATGGACAATGGTCTCGAAGGCGAACCAGCAGTTGAGTTTCATCTATCGTGATTCAGTGGTCTTCTGATCTTTTTCTTCTTTGTCCTCTGATTGATTTTTTCGTTCCTGTTCCTCTAGCTGTTCTCTTATCTTATCTACCTTGGAAGCAGTCTTTCGTTGTAGTTTGTCTTCTTTTCTGTCTTTCATATGTGTCTTTAGTTTTTTGTGGAATATTGAGAATGCGCTTTTTTCTTTTTCTATGACATAGGTATCTTTGATATTGTGTCTTAGGAGTTCAAAATCTTTTTTGCCTATTCCTATCCTCTTTAGGTTGACTATATCCCGAAGATCGAGAGCTTTCTTATGGATGTTTCTCTTCAGGTTTGAGGCCCGCTCTCTTATTTTCCTTTTCTTCTGGCTTCGTTTTCTTTCAATATATCTGTCCAGGTCCTTCCATATTATTCTGCTCATCTTCTTGGAATTCCCGGGCGTGTAACTCTTATTTAAACCCTTTGGTTTGTTTCTCTTGAATAAGAATTATTGCTGTGGTTTTACCTTCTGAAAAAGCCATTTATAAAAACATTAAATTTAAATATCATATATATCTAGATTATCATAATGGGAAAAAGAGGTCAGGCTAGCGTAGAGTATATTGTCATAATCGGATTTGCTATGCTTCTGTTGTTGCCTTTGATATGGATATATCAGCAGGAATCTAATCACATGAAGGACGATCTGATAAAGAACCAGGTCAGGCATTTCAGCCAGCAGATAGTTGATAATGCAGAGACAGTCTATTATATGGGGAAGCCCACAAAGACCACGCTCAAGGTCTATGTGCCTTATGAAGTGAGGAAAATCGTCATAAATGATACCTACAACTACATTGATTGTCATACTTCTTTGGCTGACAAGCACGCAGGTCTCACTGTCCTATCAGTGTACAGCCATGTAAATATAAGCGGTCCAGACATAGTTGGTATGTCAGGGACATTATATTTCGAGGTAGAGGCAACAGATACAGGAGTCAATATCTCATTGGCTTGACTGGATTTTTTCAGAAAGGAGCGCATAATAAGTTTGAAGAATGAAGATGAATAACAGAAGATCGCAGATTGCTATGGAGTATGTTTTATTTACTGGATTGATCATAGTGATAATGATTGCTTCTACATTCTTCATATACAGGGACTATCGTTTCCAGATATATTCAAAAGAGGCCAAGAGCCTTGGTGATCTAGGTAAGTCTATCCAGACTGAGCTCTTCATTGCAGCGGATATGAATGATGGTTACGTGAGGGAAGTATCGCTTCCCAACAGGACGCATGACTTTTTCAGGTTTGACATTACCTGCTATCCTTATGAGGTTGTGTTGAATGGAACCAGGATAGGGGATATGGGTTTCAGTACGCCTATGTATACAGGAGCATTCCAAAGAGGAATCAAAAATTACATAATCAAGCAAAATGGGACGATCACGGTCACGCAATAAGAGAGCACAGGTATTCGCGGCAGATTTCATAATGTCGATTTTCATATTTTCATTTGTCCTGATATTTATGTTCAAGTACACTCCTCGTTATCAGGGACAGCAGTTTGATACGATTGAGGATGTTTATTTTGATGCAGAGATAATATCAAATATCCTCCGTTCTAAGGGTTATCCCCAGAATTGGACTTACGGATATCTTGAGGATAACGATAATTCAAGGATGGGTCTGATGCGCTCTGGTTATGAGATGGAAGAGTATAAGGTACAGCAGATGCAGGTTGCAACGCTCAGGAACTACACGATGACAAAAAAAAAGTTTGGTGTAGATTCTGATTATCTGGTATATTTTACTTTTAAGAATGGCACTCATGCAAATATAAGCAACGTGACTCATCTCGGTGATTCAGATATAGCTTATGACCCTTCGTTAAAAGACGTAAATATCTCTGATCTTGATCCGGCTAATCTTGCAATGATGAAAAGGGTAGTTGTCTTCAACAGGAGTTCATATTACATGGTGGTTCAGGCATGGAACTAAAGAAAAGAGGGTTTTACTTTTCGATGGATGCATTGATTGCACTGTTCATATTAGTCATGGGCCTCACTCTTCTGCCTTCCTTGTATCTTTCCAAGCAGCCGACTTCAGAGATGAATTTTCTGAACAAGGACATAGTTCAGACTTTCTCTTCCATACAGGTCTCGGATTATAATAACACTGTTCTGGCAGAGATGATATCGAACGGTTCGATTACGCTTTTAAACAATTCGATACTTGAGCAGATAGGCATACTCTGGGCAACAAACGAAACAGGTCTTGCCCAGAAGCTTGTTGAGAGTGTTTTCGCAGATCTAATCCCCTCTGGCTATGGCTTTTCGATATATGCAGGTAACGATTCTATCTTTACTCGGGGCAATGAATCTGCTGCAAAAGAGTTGATAACCTACAGGACCATGGTCACGGGCATAGAATATTCAAGGCCAATACTTGGTACTGCGGCAAGGATATACATGACTGATGTGAATAAGCAGTATCATACAAGATACATATATTTCGGAGGATTTGTTGGGCAGGGAAATATATCTGTCTATATGGACAAGATTCCAGATGATGCCAACATATCAGAGGTCTATCTTGAGCTTGCAACTCCATCAAACCTTTCTCTTTACATAAACAACCAGCTGTGCAATTTGCTCAATATAACCGGCGATTACATGAACGCGACAGCATGGGATGTGACCTACTGTGAGCCGCAGATCGTTCCAGGAAAGAAAAATAACATTTCAATCAACTTCACATCAATACTTGATAATGCTTATATTGGCGGCGGATACATGAAGGTGAAGTATACGACTCAGGAACTATACAATATCTCTTATGACAAGCAGACCTACAGGTTTCCCGGGATAAACGGGATCATTAATCTCTACGATGCTTTTCATGTTCCAGGTCGCCTGACTAAGATAACAGCATACATCCATTACCTTGCCAACCATAGTAATGCGACTAACTCGACAGTCTATCTGACTGTCGGAAACTCGACAATATTTCGGGATAATACATCGAACACGACCCAGTTCCTGACTATAGATAATGCAAGCTTTGAATCAAATTTCAGTGAGGTTGGCTTAAACTATTCTTTTTTATCCAACAAGACCGTGCCGATAAGGCTTGGTTTTGAGAACATATCGACGAAGGGTCAGAACCTGACCATAGATGATGACGGCGATGCGGTTCTTGTGACAGACAGGAGCGGAAGCATGGAATGGCATCTCTATGATACTAACCCTGGAAATGAGCTTTGGGGCAGCAATTGCTCTGTTGCGCTGGCCGACCCGGATATCGCAAGAAAAAGGATCGCGAACTGCACCAACAGCGTATTCATAAGAAACATTACAGAGCACACTACAGGAAACAGGGTTGGGTTGGTTACCTACAACAACAATTTTCAGTATTCTGACGGCAATCATTCTCTTTCCACAAACACTACTACATTGCTAGAGGCGAACGAGAGGGTTATGTCAGCATCCGGTGGCACATGTCTTGGCTGCGGGATAGATGGATCTATAGGTACATTGATTGATGATTGGAGTATAATGATTGAGGCAGATTCCTGGTGGAGTTTCAACTCATCTCCTCAGCTTGACGGCTGGCAGAACATGTCTTTTGATGCCTCGTCGTGGGATAATATCACAGCAGGATATCCAATCCTAAAGGACATAATGGACCTATGGGATCTGTCAGCAGACTCTGGTTCAGAGAGAGTGGATTTTTCTTCTGGTATAAATTCGACAGCGAACACTTTCGGAATATTCAACAGATCGGTCTATCAGGACTGGACTTCAAACCAGGATATTTTAAAGCAGGTATCGTTCTATGATAATTTCAACAGGGCGAACAGCGACTCTTTAGGCCCGGACTGGGTTGAGAACGAGATAGGCGGTTCGAGGATGAGGATTGTCAGCAACGACTATTGGTATGAAGGTGACAACGGCTACACTGGTTCAAGGAATGGCGGTGTAGGTCCACATTCTGTAATCTCTGGAAGCAATACATGGAGTGATTACATAATCAATACAACACTCTATCCTAATGACAACGACGGTTTCGGATTGCTTTTCAGGTATCAGGATGACCAGAACCACTACAGGCTCAGGTTCGACAACGAGGACGTCTTTTCCAGGCTTGAGAGGATTCAGGGAGGGGCAAGGACAGTGCTCTGGTCAGACGAGTCCTCAAGCTCAGGATTCGACAGGTGGGATTGGAGCGAGCTTGTTCTCAATGTTTCTGGAAACGAATTCACTTTCTTTGAGGATGGTGTTCAGATTGCACAGGTGACTGATCCAATAAATCTTTATCCCAGTGGAGGGGTGGCGCTGTACTCCTGGGCTATGAGTTATCTTATCTATGACTGGGTAAATGTCAGTTCAGAAGAATCAATATTCCCTGGTGACTGGTGGACAGTTGACACTGATATCGGCAGGTTTGGCTATCTTAATCATTCATTCTCTCTTGAGTCCTTGGATTTTTTCAGGTCAACACTGGTCTTCAATACCACCTCTGATGATGCTGTTTTGGATGGTACTTTGCGTGTCTTCTGCAACATCACCCACCCCGGAGGAGAAGATATCGTGCTGGATTTCAACTGGAGCCAGGCCACGAATACAGAAGGCTCGATGGAGCACCAGATAGACCTTTCATCTTATCTGACTGCTGTTGGTTTCGACTACAGGGCAGAATGCGGAGCATATGTTGAGGCATCAGGAGGCAGGACCGCAGTAGGCCTTCGCGGGTTGTATGTAGACATTTACTACAATACCTCTAGTGATGACGGCTATGATTGGCAGAACGGAACCTATGTCCAGACATCTGATGATGACATAACCCATGGCTATGACTCGACCGGCCAAAAGATTTTCATGCAGGTTGGACCTGCTAGCACGGGTGGGCCGGAAAGTGTGGCGTCAGGAATACAGTTCTATCTGAACCAGACTGTTGCACAAAGCCTCTCGAGGGGAAACACTCTTATGCTCTATATGGACTTCACATGGGATGATCTTGATGATCAGCTTGAAGAGACTTCATGTATCTTTGCCACACTCTGGAATATGACTGAAAAATTCTCTCTTGGTGACGTTTCGCAGACAACATTCCCTGACATGGGAAATGCAGTCTATTGTCATACTGGCTATCCTCAGGAGACAAGGCAGAGGTTTGAATATAACCTGTCAAGTTTCATATCTGGTCCAGGTATTTACTATCTGGACTTTGGTCTTGCGGTTGACGACACCTCAGTTGCGACAGAAGGGGCAAGAGCAGAATTCGACAATATTTTGATAGCAGTCATAAACGCGACCATGTATCCAGAGAGGAAAGATTACTATCTGAAAAAAGAGTTCACGATTACAAACATTAACCAGATGAACAATCCTATGGTGCATCTGATGGCAAGGGATGCAGAGATCTATGTCAATGATCGTATTGTTTTCGATAATATGAACCTGAATGATGGTGAGATATGGGATCGTTCCTTCAGTCTTTATGATCCTTCTGTATTCAGGGATGATTTCAAGAGAGCAGACAATCTGACTGTCGGTGGTGGATGGACAGAGACATCGGGCACAGCATGGAGAACCTGGAAAGAGAAGCTTGTCGCCCAGAATTGCGGTGGATCATCAGTTGTTCAGCAGACCTTTGACCTTTCTGATTTCAGTTCAGGCTATCTGAAATTCGACTGGATGATGAACTCAGATGACGATGAAGGCTTGTGGGTCAAGATAAGCTGCCCTGGTTGTCCGGATTATGATGCATACTGGATAAACCATACCCTGAATCTCTCAACCGAGAAGATTGACCTCAGAGATTATGTCGGTGAATCAAATGTAGTTGTAGAATTCAATTGTTCAGCAGTAGATGGTGGCAGCATAACCGGCTGGAACTCAGGAAGTCCACCAGAATATGTTTTCCTTGATAACATAGAGATAATCAGGCCGGTTAATAATCCTCTTCGTATGGGAAAGAATACGATTGCGGTAAAGCTCAGGGATATATGTCCCAATGATTTTGCTTTTGACCTTGAGATGGGGTCGACCCAGAGGATGAAGGCACTGCTTGCGATGACAGATGGCGAGCCTAATTATTGTTCCTTTATGGATTATTCCGGAAGATCTCAGGGCTATTCTGGTTCTTCGACTTGTCAGTGTTGGAATGATCCTGATTCAGCGACAGTGGATTGTCCGGATATAATATCAGTCGAGAATGATCTTGGTGGAGGATATGATGCATCTTCTGAGCAGGCGATAGGTATTGCTTGTTTCATGCACGAATATTATGGTGTTGATGTATATTCTGTTTTGATTGGAAACAGCGTGGGGATACCGACAATGCAGGAGATTGCCTGCTGCGGAGGTAATTGTTCGCATTATTTCCAGAGTGACGATGCAGAAGAGATTCAGGATATCTATCTGGGGATTGCGCAGTCCATGATTGATGGTTTCAATGTCGAGAGAGAATCGCAGGCATTCGTAGAGATTGATGAATACATATATTCTTACCTGTATGAGGATTCTTACATTGAGATAGAGTATGAACCTAACATAAATCCTATACAGCCCGGAGAGGTTCCTGTATTTTTTGAGAGTGATGATTTTGTCAATGGTGAATTCGATCTTTTCGTTCCCAGCCTGATACGGATACTTGAAGGCAGGGTCACTTCATATTCCGGCCCTTATTGGACTGATGTTATATGGCTGAACAACTCAGAGGGTGATAATCAGATATTCAATCTCAGTTGGTATTCAGAATTTTATGATACTCTTGGAGATCCTTTCCCTCTTCCGATAACCGGTAATTATTTCAACCAGGGTGATACGAACAGCATAAGTGTAAGAAGTTCTGATGCTCCTGACGGTTCTGGCTATCGTTCTGCAAATAACACCCTGATGTACACTGGCCTGTTTAACATTGTGAACTTCTCGCATCCCTATAGCGCAGTAAAGGCCATGGCTGTTGGATGCAACTGGACGATTGAAGTAGAAGGCGGGTTCAATATATCTGTACTCGTACCATATAATTATACTGGATCAAACATATGCAATTATACTACTGGGCAGTTTGATAAGACCGGGCATAACACAGATGATTCATATGATGTTGCGATGTATGAGCTTTTAAAGAGCCTGGATCTTGACGACGATGGCGCTATAGTGGTAAATCTCGACAACAGTGATATAGCTATCCATCTTACCACTGTGCGGGATATACCATATCTTTGGGGTCCGACACTAGTTGAGTTGAGGTTATGGCGATGAGAAAGAGAGGGGTTATGTATTCCATGGTGGTGCTCATCTTCCTTATAATCCTTGTTCTTAATGTCTCTTTGGTAAACAACCGAAGCTACCATAAAAAGACCTTGGCAGCTGAAGATAGGATAAGGATAGTTGATAATTTTATCGATGACTTGTACAAGGACATCCAAAGAGGGCTTTATATCTCATCTTTCAGGTCCATACTTGGTATCCAGCAGCATATCGCCCTCAATCATGATTACATCAATGATACTCATGACGTTTTCAATGAGATTATGATTTACGGCACAATCAACGGTTCATACCTCTCTGTCATGAACAGTACTGAGATGGATCTGTGGTTTCAGAAGATAGAGTCGCTTGCCTCTGATGTTGGTGTTCGGGTAACCTTTCGCCCGAACGACCTCGAAGTATATCATATATCTCCTTGGGTCTTGTCATTTGATCTGAATGTATCAATAAATGTGACTGACATAAAAGGAACTTCAAGTTGGAACATAACGAAGATAATATCAGAAGAGCTGGATATAACCGGTTTTGAGGATCCCTTATATACTGTAGAAAGCCCTATACAGAATTTGATTGTTGCGAACAGGCACCCTGATTTTACTGATGGAACCGACACCACCAATCTTACAGACCACATAACCCATGGGCATTACATAAATCACAGTGCCGCTCCTAGCTATCTCATGCGTCTTGTCGGAAACATCTCTAACTCCACTTTCGGTATAGAGAGTTTTGTGAACAGGCCTCAGCTGGAGGCATTCGGTCCTACTTTAGAGAAGAGTGTTGTGGACTACATTTATTTTGACAATACGACCGATCCTACTTACTGGAAGGTCAATGACACGCTTGAGACATGGTTCAGGCTTGATAATGAGAGTGATCGTCACCGTATTTATGAGGTCCATGGCTTGGTTTATTAAAAAATACGAGTTTAATGTAGCCATGTCCGAGAAGGTAGATGCTTTGAGATCGCGAAAAGGATTACGGATCCAGGATTCAAAAAAGGGTCATAAAGACAGTAGTCTGAATCCATGACTCATGATTTGTTGAGCGTGGCTCAACCGAGTTCCAGAAATCGCCTGGGTTCTGGTTATTGAAATATTAGCCTGGATAACCAAAGATTTAAATAAATAGGGAATAGTTATTTGTGAAGAGGGAAAAATGCCGAAAGCAGATTCGATAATCGAGACAGGGGTTGATCGCCTTGTAGACATAATAAACCAGAAGAAAAAGATATCTGTAGGCGATGCTGCAAAGGAATTGGGCGTCTCAACTTCAGTTATTGAAGAATGGGCAAATTTTCTGGAAGAGGAAGGATTGATAACCCTTGATTACAAGTTGGCGACAACTTATCTATGCGAAAAAAAGCTGTCAAAAAAGGAGATAAACAATAAAGAGAAGGAGTATTCTAATTCCAAGGATGTCTTCACAAGAAACGTCGAGATAGCGAAATCTCAGATTGACAAGGAGACTGAAGGGTTTGACAAGCTCAAAATCCAGTTCAACGAGCTCAAGGAGGTCATCGGAGAGGACTTTCTTTCGGTCAAAGACAAGCTCTCAGAGCTTGAGAATTATGAGAAGTTGAAAAAGAGCATAGACCATGAGATGGTCCAGCAGCAGACCGATATAAAGAAAAAATTTACAGAGATAGAGAAAGAATACAATTCAGAGAAAGACCGTTTCAAGGAGCTGCTCAACGACTCCAAGCTGGAGGCAATAAAGCTCGAGGAGGAGAAGAGCCAGCTTGTGATGTTCAAGGACGAGGAGTCTCAGCTTCTGGCGAAGCTCAAGGACATAACAAAGCAGGTAGGCATAATAAAGGAACAGATTGGCCAGGAAGAGAAAATGGTTGGTGTCACTGACGATCATCTTGGTTTCCTGCAGAAGAACATAAAGAAAGTTGAAGAGGAGATGCAGAAGAGTGCAAGCAAGGTAGACGACCTGAAGAAGAAGTCCAAGGAAAAGGAGGACCAGATAATACATCTTCAGAAAGAAGTCCTGGGCAAGGTGCTTGAAAAAAGGCAGGAGATAATGGATTCAGTCCATGATTCTGAGCAGGTCTTTGAGAAATTCGATGATTTCTTCAGCAGGAGAAGCCAAATCGAAAAATTAATAAATAAAATTGAATCAGATAAGAAATACCTAAAAGACGAATTACAGAATTTGAAATCAAAGGCAGTTGCTTTTAATTTAGCATCGAAAAACACAGATGTAAAGAAGCACATTGCAGGCCTTGAGAAAAAATTCAAGAACCTTGATTCGAGAAGGAACCATTTCAAGGACGAGATGAAGAAGCTTTCGCTCCTCATAATGAACGATAAGAAAAAGTGATTCCACTCAACATTAAGCTTAGTGGGCAGAAATATTCGATTAATTTTTAAAAAAGGGGTATGTAAATGGTAGCAAAAACAGAAAAATCTAAAGATGATTCTAGTTCTAAAGATAAGCCAAAGGAGGATTCTGAAGATGTTAAGTCTTCTGAGGATTCTTCAAAAGATGTACAAAACAAGAGGCCCGATGATGAGAAGCTTGATAATTCAGTAAAATCACTTCGCCAGAGGGCAGAAGAGAAAAAGGAATCAGTGATAGAGAGCAGAAAAGAGATCGTCAAGGTGATTGAGGAATACAAGTTCGATTCCAATCATATGCCGATAACTGTCAAGATATTCCAGAAGCAGGGAGAGTATGTGCCTATATACGAGGTATCCATCGCAAGCATCTCAAGGACCACAGAGATGATTCTCGAGCAGATCAGAAAGAAGCTGATCCGTGAGGTCAATCTTGGTATGGTCGAGATAACCAATGCAAAGGACACGACGATTGTAGAGGAGAGGTTCAAGGAGACTATATCGATTCTGATCAAGAAGTATTTTCCCGACGTGCAGGATGCGACAAAAGAATATCTGACCACATATCTGATTCAGAAATCTTTGGGTATGGGAAATCTTGAGATACTGATGAACGACAAGGAGCTGGAGGAGATAGTGATAAACGAGGCCAACAAGCCAGTCTGGATTTATCACAAGAAGCACGGCTGGCTCAAGACCAATATAATAATCAAGACAGAGGAGCAGATAAAGCATTATGCAGCGATGATAGGAAGGCGTGTCGGCCGACAGATAAGCGTTCTGGAACCTCTCTTGGACGCTCACCTCAATGAGGGTGACAGGGTCAATGCTAGCCTCATGCCTATATCGACAGCAGGAAACACAATAACAATACGAAAGTTCTCAAGAGACCCTTTCACGATTACACATATGCTTAGGTACAATACAATGAGCCTTCAGGCAGCAGCGCTGATCTGGCTCTCGATGCAGTATGAGCTTTCAGCAATTATTGCAGGAGGAACAGCTTCTGGAAAGACATCTACCCTGAATGTCCTGGCATCCTTCTTCCCTCCTAATCAGAGGATAATATCGATTGAGGATACAAGGGAGATCAGGCTTCCTAAGCATCTCCACTGGGTCCCGATGTCAACAAGGCTTGCAAATTCAGAAGGCAAAGGAGAGATATCGATGGAGGACCTGCTGGTGAACTCGCTCAGGATGAGGCCTGACAGGATACTGGTAGGCGAAGTCAGGCGAAGGCGTGAGGCAGAAACTCTCTTTGAGGCGATCCACACAGGCCACAGCTGTTATGCTACATTCCACGCGAACACTGGAGAGGAGACCGTGGACAGGCTGACTAATCCGCCGATTGATATCCCAAAGACCATGCTTCCGGCGATTTCGCTCATAATTGTACAGTTCAGGAACAGAAGGACCGGCACAAGAAGGACGTTCCAGGTAGCAGAGATACAGCCCGATTCATCTGCGAATGTCCTTTTGCAGTATGATGCCAAGCAGGATGCTCTGAAGAAAGCCAATACATCCAAGTCGCTAATGGGTACCTTGGAGCTGTTCACAGGCAATACCACAGCAGAGCTAAACAACATGATAAAGGCCAAGGTAGATGTTCTCAAGTACATGCTCAAGCATGGCATAGATACGATTGATACAGTCGGGCATATCATGGCTGAGTATTACACGAACAATGAGAACCTGATGAAATACGTAAAATCCGGAAAGAAATTCATCTGAAAAAAAAGAGGTAATAGAAAATTTCAAACATAATATTTCATATGATTGCGCAGAGCATCCCTAATCTGAAATTCAAGCTCACCCAGGCAGAGATGCAGGATGATTCTGACGAGTTCATCAGAAAGACTGTCGTCTCATCTCTCATGCTTTCTTTCGGTGTATTCATCCTTTTTGTCGGAGGCATGTTAAAGGCATTCAACAGGCCGATCTGGATTGCGATTCTTCTTTTTCCTATAGGCTGGCTGATTATGTTTTCATACATGCTCAAGGTCCCTGATGTAAGGATAAGAAAGATGCAGAGGGGAATTGAGAGGGAGATTGTTTTTGCGACAAGGTTTCTGATTGTAGAGATTGAATCAGGCGTTCCGATATTCAACACTTTCATAAACGTGGCCCGTGTTTATCCCAAGGTCGGCCGGTATTACAGGGCGATTGTAGATAAGATAAATATGGGCACGAACATGGAGGATGCGATAAACGAGGTCACTGAGATTGTGCCTTCTGGTGACCTTAGGAAGATATTCTGGCAGATTCTCAATTCGATAAAGACAGGTGCTGACGTCTCGACGTCATTGAATTCTGTCCTTGAGCAGATAATAAAGGACCAGAAGATTTCAGTTGAGGAATATGGAAGGAAGCTGAATCCTCTGGCAATGTTCTACATGCTGGCAGCAGTGATACTGCCCTCCCTTGGTATTACCATGATGATCATCTTTGCGACTTTCATAGGAATAGAGCTGAATCTCCCGATTCTTCTGACTCTTGTTTTATTGCTCTCATTCATGCAGTTCATGTTCTATGCACTTATAAAATCATCTAGGCCGGCGGTGGATCTATAGGAAAATGAAGAAGAAACAGGAACTAAACAAGCGGTATGAAGAATACAAGAAGAAGATGAAATCCAAATCTTCTCCAGATAAGCCTAAAGATGATGAGGATAAGGCTGATTCTTCTTCAGAAAACTTTCAGGTCCAAAAGATAGAGCCTGACAAAGAAAATCAGCAAAAGACCAGGGCCGATGTAGACGAGGGCAAGAAGCAGATTTCTTCTGTGAGGAGTTATCTTGACAATCAAAAAAAGACATTCTTCAAGAAAAAATCCCGAAAAGACCGCGAGATCGACAGGGTTTTTAAAAAAAAGGAGCAGATAAAGAAAAAAAAGCTCACGACCTTCCAAAGAAAGAGAAGGCTTGCAGAATACATAGAGAAGGCAGGTCTTGACATAGACCCTCAGAAGGTACCAAAGGCGATTTTTTTCGGCTCGATTGTCCTGACAGTGATATCTGCGATAATTACGATCATTCGTTTTCTTATGCTTGGAGACACAATCGGCAGGACAATGGTTTATGCTTTCCTGGTCATAACTGTCGGCTTCATAGCTTACTGGCTTTTATTATGGTTGTTGTTTGAGGTCTATCTTGACATAAAGATGTTTCGCAGGAAGCTCGAGCTCGAAGAGGTGCTTCCTGATTTCCTTCAGTTGACATCCTCAAATATCAGGGCCGGCATGCCGATTGATAGGGCATTGTGGTTTGCTGTAAGGCCAAGATTCGGTGTCCTGGCAAGGGAGATAGAAAACGTTGCAAAGAGAACCCTTTCAGGGGAGGAGCTGGAAGCGGCATTGGTTGACTTTGCCAAGAAATACGACTCGCCCATGCTTATCCGAAGCATCTATC
Source organism: uncultured Methanosarcinales archaeon (assembly GCA_964390375.1). Lineage (GTDB taxonomy): Archaea > Nanobdellota > Nanobdellia > Woesearchaeales > DSVV01 > CAYMIF01. The sequence goes on along the minus strand of CAYMIF010000034.1, from coordinate 9,937 downwards.
TCCTCAATGAGGGCATGGCAGCCGGCGGCGACATAGGGGATCTCTTGAACAAGATTGCCCTGAACATCATGGAGATGCGGACCATGAAGCGTGACATGTCAGCGAACGTGACCACTTACGTGATTTTCATAACTTTCGCAGCGATCATAGCATCACCTGTGCTTTTTGCTCTATCAAACCAGCTTCTGGAGATTGTGCAGACAATAGCAGCGGATGTGGGTTCAGAAGGAGCAGCAGCATCAGGAACAGGAGGGATGTCCCTTGGGCTGGATAAGGATGCTATAAACCAGACAGATTATTTCTATTTCACCTTGATTACGATATTTTTCTCGTCCCTGTTTGCAGCAATAATAGTCTCGACCATCAAGAAAGGGAACGTCAAGGAGGGGGCAGTCTATATACCTGTCTATATCATTGTCGCGATTGTTGCATTTTTCATTGCTAATCATATCATGAGTTCGCTTTTCGGCAGCATGTTCGGATGATTATATCTATTTTATTCTGCTCTTTAATACACTAATATACGATTTACGTACCATACCAAAACATTTATATACTAGTTCATCCAGAAATTACCATTATAAGGGTGTTCATGCTCTTAAAATCGATTAACTTGAAAAATGAGGTGATATTTAAAATGAGAAAAGCTCAAGCAGCCATGGAATTTCTGATGACATATGGCTGGGCAATATTGGTTGTTTTGGCAGCCATCGGAGCTCTGGCATATTTCGGAATATTCAATTTCAGCCTGCCGACAAAGTGTGAGTTGACAGGATTTGGATGTTCAGATGTAGTAGCGACATCAACTGGTACGACAGTTGACGTCTATATGACAAACACACTCGGTTACGACATTGGGGTTGACGCAGGAGATTTGACTATTTCAACCGGTACAGGTGATTGCACCTGGCCAGCAGCAGATCAGACATGGTCAAACGGCGCAGACGAGACCTTGAGTTTTGATAACACCGACGGTTGCATTGCAGGTACAGAGCAGGCCGGAGCTGTTTTCAAAGCAGACATTGAGGTTATTTACGAAAATCTCAACAACGGCGCAACACACACAAAAACAGGCTTTTTGTCAACAAGGTGGGAGTAAAAAGCTCCACTTTTTTTAATTTCTTTTTACAATGGGAAAAAAAATTTTGTTTCTAGTATTTATCTTGATGATATTGGTAGCAGTTTCTGGATGTGAAAATGACGAAGAAAGGGTTGAAAAAAAACCCCTGTATAAGATTTTCGAAGAAAAAGCAGGGAATTATCTTGATGATAACCATGACATAAAGGATTTTGAATTTCAGTTGAAGCCAGTGAAGAGTAAAGCAGGCAAATACGACTTTTTTTTAGCCTTTGAGCCCAAGAAGATTCCTTCAAGCAATGATTTGGAAGAAAATAAGCTGGAACTTGTAACTCAGATTCGTCAGAACATGAGGCGGATATTTGCGTTGCAGGAAAGTGATGTTCTGAACGACATTAATATGGTAATTAAGCAGAAGGTGCCAAAGAAAGTAGCGAATCCCACAGGCGCTATGCACATACTTTCTGAAGATAATATCTCACGTGTTTTAAGGATAGCAACATTCAACCTGAGTTTTAAGGAATATAATACAATAATAAATGAATATGAGGATCCTGATTACAAATTAGCTGATTTTTTTGAATTCAGCGAGATATATCTGATAGAGACAAATTTGAGGAACAGGGGCGTCAGGATGAAGAATGTAGTGATCGGAGAGGAGATTATCGACAATAAGACTGTTTTTGAGATTATATATGAGCAGTATGACGTAGAGAATTTCGGCTCAGGCGGAAAACCAGATGATCAGGAGAGACATTATAAGTATTTTATTGAGAATGTCGGTAAATTTGTAACATTCACTTTTGAATCTGTAGAGGATATTGATTTTCTTAAGGTATATTGTCTGAAAGGTACAGAGGAGAACAGAACAAAAAACTTAAGATTCTTTAACATCTCTGGGAATGCGTCTGAGAAGGCGGTGATAATCGCAGAGATAAACGTCACAAAAGAACAATTTGTTTCATCTAAGGAAGAATTTGATTCATTTGTTAGGTCTGATACAGTTATATCTCCGATATTTCTCCTGGACCTCATATCAGAAGGACACATCGCATCCCTGGAAATTGAGAATGGAGTTGCGGTCATAAATACAATCTATAATGAAGGGTACTCGCGTGCAAGTATCATAATAGATAAGATTGAAAAAGACAATACATTCATCATAGACTATTTATTCGATTTGTATAATATAGATCGCATCATACTCAGTTCAAAAATCAAGATTCCAGCTCCGGATGAAGTGACTAAGATTGATAATGTACACTCTTGGCTAACTGATGCTTATAGAGTCGTAGTTGATAGATCCGATTATGCTGCTCTGAACACAGATGTGCTCTCATATAAACAGATCATGTATAACCTTGAGGCTAACTGGCATGAGGACATAATAATTCATAATATAGAAGAGAATTTTTTCAAGGCATCAAACACGAGGTCTCTTCTTAATAATATTGATCTTTCTGATGACCAGAAGACTTTGAGTTTTGATCTTGATATGTGCTACTTTGAAGACCGGAATGTCGAGAGGGATATACGAAACCTGGCCGAGGATGATGAGGACAAGATAGAGATATATCTCATAGGAGGTGCTAATACTGAGCCGTATTTCGACAAGCTTTTCTATAGCTATCTGCCGCCGTATCTGGAAGAGATTAAAATTAATCTCATTAAATATCTCTATGACACCCAGGGTCAGGTTACTGAAGAGGAAAAAGGATTCTACAATATAGAGAAGATCGAGGATATTTCCTACTGGCACGTAAGGGATGATTATGATGAAGTATGGGAAGAAACAGATTCTGATATAGATGTTGATAATGACGAGACGCTTTGTTACCTTGATGCTTGGGATTGATTGTTAATTGTTTTTTTCATTATTGATTTTCTATCTGTTTGTTATCAAAAGGAAAAATCATTTTATCTGAAATCCCCAACGGCCGCATTGAAAACATCTAATTCATAGGGTTTGATAGTGCAAAGGCCTGATTCGTACGAGTGAGGTTAATGTGAACTTTAATTCTTGCCAGGAACCGATTCCTTTCTATTATCTTTGATAGCAGGAATCGGTCGAGCGACAGTATATAATACTTTCAAATTTCAGGTTATTCGTGGGGGTTTTTAAGCCCCACTTGATGTTGGGGCCAAAGACCGTAACCTTTGAAGCCCAGCACTATCAAATCCTTTAGCCAGGATGTTTTCAATGCCGCCCTCCAAACAAAACTTTTATAAAATCAGGGATCTCTGGATAAGATTATGAAAAAGCACATGATTCTATTGCTGTTCTTTGTTCTTTTCTCCAGTTCTGTCAGCTCATATACATTCAACGAGACTGTATTTGATGAGGAAGTAAAGGACCTGGATGAGTTCGAGATTGAGGACCTGGAGTTCGAGATACAGTATTCTGATAACAATGACGTCGCGATAATCCGGTTCGATGGTTTCTCTTTGCCGATAGACAGGGAGGAATGCGAGCCTAAGGATTTTCTCTTGTTCTGCTTCAGAAACATAACATATTATCTGGATGGGGATCCTGTACCTTCTGACGTGCATGATGACGACATTGACCTTTATATTGACCTATTGGTCAATGCATCCCTTGGAAAACTAAACATCGAAAGGAATCTGGGCAAGGAAAGAGCATATCCTAATGAGGACATAGAATACGAGATTGTTTTTGAAAACCAGGGAGAGATAGGCATAAAAGAGGTTGTATATGAGGAAGAGATTGAAAAGGAATTCGAGGTTATCTTAACTTCAGGCATTTGCACCCTCGATGGCACAGACATTATGTTCGCAAAAGATCTGGCAAGCGGCGACAAAGAGACCTGCAGGTTCAGGATAAAGACAGAGGAACCAGCAACATATCGGTTTTCCGGAAGCTACGAATACTACGACGGCATAAAGGAGGTCTCTTCGAAAACTCCGGTAATCAGTCTCGAGGTTCCAGAGCCATTGGTTGACCTCAACGTGGACCTGACTGAAAAAAAGCCTGAATTAGGCCAGGAAACTGTACTGGAAGTGACTATTTCAAATCTACATAATGAGAGCCTGAGGATAGATGAGATGGCGATTGATCTTCCGCAACAGTTGGATGTGATTGAAAAGTCAGCTTCTCTGTCAAAGGAACTTATATGGGAAGGCTATCTCAAGACCGACATCAACAATACATATACTATGACCTTGTTAGGCATATGGACAGGTACAGGTGAGATCGAAGTCTCAGTTGACTATGAGATCTCAGACGTCATAAACACAGTCTCTGATTCTGTTAAAGTAAGGCTTGAGAAAGAGGCAGGTATTGAGATGACCGCGAGTCCAATACCTGTATCAGTAGAGCAGGATGCAGTTGTCGGCATGAATTTCACTCTTTTTAATCCAAGTAAGATTATGGCTTATGATGATCTTTCTTTTCATATAAAAACAGACATACCCGGTCTTGTGTTTGAGAAGCGGGTCTTTCAGACTTTCGGGAAAAGGAACCAAAAACAGATTGATGAGGGATTTGTTGCAGATACACCAGGTAGCTATTGGCTGAACGTGACAATAGATTACAGGTCCCCCTATGGAGAGCCTTTTTCACATGTAGAGTCGTATCCTTTCACAATAACCAGCAAAAGTGTCACGCAGCCGACTCCTAAGCCCTCAAAAACAACAGCAGTTGTAAAAGAGACCCCTCAGAATTCTCCAGTTCCTGTAGATAACACGACCGAGATCAACGATACTGAGGCCATCTTTGAAGATGCATCTAAGCAAGACACTGTTTTTGACCAGTGGATAAACAACAACCTCGCCTTTCTTGGCATAACTTTTATCATTCTGACTATAATCATCTTCATGCTGATAATGAAGTTCACAAAAAACAAAAGGATGGAGATAATAAGAAGATGAGCAATATCAGGCAGCCTGCATATGCAGGAAAGTTCTATTCTGCTGATGCAGAAGAATTGCAGGAGCAGATTAAAGCATCATTCCTATCAGACCTCGGGCCGGGGAATCTCGATTTCAAGGCCCAGGACAGGTCTTATGCAGGATTCATAGTCCCGCATGCAGGCCTTGTCTACTCAGGTCCATGCGCAGCACATGCATACAGGCTCATTGCAGGATCCACTGGAATAGACACCTTCATGATTCTTGGTCCGAATCACACTGGGATGGGTGCAGGAAAGACAGCCCTGTCAAAGCAGGACTGGAAAACCCCTTTCGGGTTGGTGAAAAACAACACTGCCTTGGCAGACAAGATCTTAAAAGAGACAGACATAGTTGAGTCAGGCCTGAATCATTCCCACGAGCATTCTATCGAGGTCCAGCTTCCCTTTCTTCAGTTCATAAATGACAAGCATTTTCAGTTCATCCCGATATCAGTCAGTCCTTCAGTTGATTTTATCAAGTTAGGGAATCAGTTGAAAAAACTCCTGTCTTCGCACAAAAAAAGGGTCTGCATCATCGCAAGTTCTGATTTCACCCACTACGGCCATAGTTTCGGCTACATCCCGTTCCAGGATGATATCCCTGCAAACCTAAAAAAGCTGGACATGGGTGCAATAGGTCTTATTCAGAAAAAGGATACAGATGCTCTTTCAGACTACATAGACAAGACAGGAGCAACAATCTGCGGCATACATCCGATACTGCTTCTTCTGAAGATTATAGGTCCTGGATCAGGCACACCCAAGCTCCTCAGATACTACACTTCAGGCGAGATAACAGGAGATTACTCGACATCAGTCAGCTATGCAAGCATTAGTTTTGAAAGGATTTAGGTGCTGGGAATGAAGATAGTGAGAAAAAAAGACCGCAGGATAATTTCACGCAATGCAATCCTCTGCCGCTCTGCCCTATCAAAAGCAAGGGGTCTGATGTTCTCAAAAAAAAAGGACCTGATATTTGAGTTTCGAAAGCCAAGCTTCGTCCCTCTGCACATGTTCTTTGTGTTCTTTCCGATCGATGTGTTGTTTCTTGATGATGATAAACATATAATCGAGCTCAAGAAAAACTTCAGGCCCTTTGGATATTACAGGCCAAAAAAGCTTGCAAGGTATGTGATTGAGCTTCCCCTTCCTCGGTCAGATGACATCGGCTTCGATATAGGAGATCATTTGGTTTTCTGAATCATTCATATATCGTATGAGTATAAATCCGTAAAACTTAAATATTAGTAGTTCCAGGAAAAACATTAGTATTACAACAAGAGGGAGAGGTCGAACAATGAACGAGTCTAATTTGCTTTTGGAATGCTCAGAATGCGGTGTTATGCTGCCGATGGACAAGATGCATAGTATAGAAGGCACAGAACAGATGATCTGTTATCAATGCAAAAAAGCTATGGAGATGCAGCAAGACAGTTCTGAAGAGGAACTGGAGGAAGAGGAAGTTCCAAAGAGGCCAGGGATATTCTCAAGGATTTTCAGATGGAAGCAGGGACCAGAAGAGGATCTGGAAGAGGAGATTGGAGTTATTGAGACCAAGCCTCAGGAGCGTGAGCTGCCCAAGACCAAGCCAGTAGAACCGAAGCAGGTCAATCAGGAGAGGGTAAAGTTCATCTGCAAGGACTGCAGGTACAAGTTCTCTTTCAAGAAATCTTCTTCTTACAGGCTGAGATGCCCTTACTGTGGAAAGAACAACATAGCTTACGACAAGACCACAGCAGAGAGCCTGCTAAAAGAAGTCGACAGCCTGGATTATTGATTTTTATTATCTCTCTTTCTTTTCCGTATATTCTTTTTTGGTTTCACCTCAGATTCCATAGAAATATTTAAAAACCACCCAAAAACACTCTATTCTATGCCGATACTTCCAGACAAGCAGGTTAAAAAGCGATTCAAGCAGGAAGCCTCAGAGGATCCTGACAGGTACTACGCGACCAAGGTCCTAAAGGCCGCAGGATTCCATCGAAGACAGTGCAAGCTATGCCAGACCTGGTTTTGGAACAAGGACAAGGACAGGGAGATCTGCGGAGACACTAACTGTGTCGGCGGATTCCGGTTCTTCGACAACAACCCCTGTAAAAATAAATTCGATTACATCCAGACCTGGAAGGAGTTTGCAAAGCTTTTCAGGAAGCTTGGATACACTCCGATAGACAGGTATCCAGTAACAGCGAGATGGCGTGATGACACAGACTTTGTCCAGGCATCGATCTACGATTTTCAGCCTTACGTTGTCTCCGGTGAAGTAGAGCCGCCTGCAAATCCGCTTGTGGTCCCTCAGTTTTGCCTCAGGTTCAATGACATAGACAATGTAGGAGTCACAGGAAGCCACATGACCGGTTTTGTCATGATAGGCCAGCACATGTTCGTCCCGCCTGATGAGTGGGACCAGGACAAGGTCTTCTCAGACATAAAGGCCTGGCTCAACCAGGGCATGGGTATAGATGACAAGGAGATAACCTTCCACGAGGATGCCTGGGCAGGCGGCGGCAATTTCGGCCCCTGCATGGAATTCTTCTCCCGAGGTGTAGAGATAGGCAACCAGGTTTACATGATGTTCGAGCAGACGAACAAGGGCCCAAAGGAGCTCAAGCTCAAGGTGCTTGACATGGGCATGGGCCACGAGCGCTGTGCCTGGTTCATGCAGGCGACGCCCACAATTTACGACGCGACCTTCCCGACAGTCATGGAGAAGCTGCGTGAGAGGATCGGCCTTCGACAGGACGAAGAGATAATAAGGCGGTTCGTGCCGTATTCCGGACTCCTAAATATCGACGAGATCGATGACATCGACCTGGCATGGGACACGGTCTCCAAAAAGACAGGCATAGAAAAGGAAAGACTGAAAAAAGAGATTCTTCCGAATGTCGCATTATATTCCATAGCAGAGCATGCAAGGGCGCTTCTGGTAGCACTTAGCGATGGAGCGCTTCCAGGCAATGTCGGCGGAGGCTACAATCTCAGGGTCCTTCTGAGAAGGTCATTGGGTTTTATAGACCGAAACAACTGGGACATAACCCTACAGGAAATCGCAGAATGGCATGCAGAATACCTAAAGCCCATATTCCCTGAATTATCACGTAATCTCAATCAGGTCAAGAAGATACTTGACGTCGAAAAGCAGAAGTATGATGCGACCAAGGGAAAGATAGCATCGATCCTAAAGAACCTATCGCTCGAAAATATTGATGAAAAGACTCTTGTCAGGCTTTATGATTCAAACGGAATCTCGCCTGAGATGATCGTAGACATAGCCCAAAAGAAAGATATAAGCATAAAGGTCCCTGAAAATTTTTATGCAAGGGTATCAGAGCTGCATGAAAAATCAGAGCAGGACCACGCAACGCGAAAGCAAGAGCAGCTTCCTCTTGGAAAACTGCCGGATACAAAAGCATTGTATCTTGAGGATTACGAGCAGACAAAGGCCCAGGGCCGTGTGCTAAAGATAATCGGAAAGAACGTGATAGTTGACCAGACCATATTCTATCCGACAAGCGGAGGGCAGATCCACGATATAGGCACGATCGAGGGCCAGAATGTGCAGGACGTCTTCAAGCAGGGAGCGGTCATCGTGCATGTCATGGAAAAGGAGCCAGGATTCAGGGAAGGCGAAACAGTGAGCCAGAAGATTGATTTTCCGAGGAGAGAGCAGCTCTCAAAGCACCACACTGCAACGCACATAGTGAATGCAGCAGCAAGAAAGGTTCTTGGAAATCACGTGAACCAGGCTGGAGCAAAGAAGACAGAGGAAAAATCCCATCTTGACATAACCCATTATCAGGGATTGTCTGAGGAGGAGAAGGAAAAGATAGAGAATATCGCAAATGACATAGTTGGCCAGGCACTGCCCATAAAGACCAGCATCATGCCAAGAAAGGACGCAGAGAAAAGATACGGCCAGATGATTTATCAGGGTGGAGCAGTCCCTGGAAAGAACCTCAGGATAGTCGACATTGAGGGAACTGATGTAGAGGCCTGCGCAGGGACACATCTAAAGAACACAAAGGATGTAGGAAAGATAAAGATAACAAAATCCTCAAAGATTTCTGATGGGGTGGTGAGGCTGGAATATGTCGCAGGAAAGGCATTGAAGAATATAGGTGATCATCATTCTGGCATACTCTCAAAAGCATCAGAGCTTCTCGGAGTTCCAAAGCAGCAGGTTCCGATGCGTGCAAAGGAGCTTTTCCAGAAATGGAAGAAGGCAAAAAAGGCGGTAAGGAAGAAAAAGTCCCTCGACCCAAAGGACCTTGTCCTCACAGAGACCCAGGAGATGAAAGGCGACCTTCTGGCACTCACAGCAGAATTTCTCAGGACCCAGCCTGAGTATATAAACAACACGATCGAGCGATTCAAAAAAGAGTTGGATGGATTCAGAAAGGACCTCTCTTGAAGGTTTCTACCCTAATATTTAAAAATATTCGAAATTACCCTTCTCAGATGCAAAAAGGCACAGATTACACTGGGGTCACGATTGTTTTCCTCTGCCACGACGGCCATGGGAACTATCTTCTCAACAAGAGAAGCGAGAACTGCCGCGACGAGCATGGCTGCTGGGATCCTGGCGGAGGCGGCCTTGAGTTCGGCCACAGTGTGCTGGACACCTTAAGAAAGGAGATAAAGGAAGAATATGACACAGATGTAAAAAACCATGAATTCCTGGGATATCGGGATGTCCACAGGAAGCACAATGGTCAAAATACCCATTGGATAGCTCTGGATTTCAAGGTGCTTGTTGACAGGCAGAAGGTGAAGATCAACGAGCCTCACAAGTTCACAGATATAGGCTGGTACAGACTGGATAGTCTCCCAAAGCCTCTTCATTCCCAGTTTCCTACATTTCTTGAAAAATACAGGCAAATGCTTTAGCCCTCTGAATGATCATGGGTACTTTTGCTGGCCTTTTTGAAATTTTTAGCATCATTGAAGTCAA
>CAYMIF010000033.1:0-23910 GCA_964390375.1 uncultured Methanosarcinales archaeon | reverse complement strand
GTGAGCTTTGCTCACCGGTTTGGGAATTCATTCCCAAAACCGCAGGTAGGATAGGTTTTCATATTAGCCTGATCAGGAAAAAGCTTTAAATACCACTTATCCTTAACCTATGCTCTATGGCTATCTCAAGGCTCATGAAAATCATGTTCTCTTTCGGAATCGACCTTGTGCTGGTTCTCTTGTATATCCTGGGCTTCTATCCTTTCCAGGAATCCAGATATTTCATATACGCATTTGCAGCCCTGCTGGCCTTGGGATTCATATGCACTTATTATGTTGTTGACAGGATAGGCCATATAAAGCATGAGAGCAACAAGAACTATTTCATGAAACCCAACCAGTGAACCCTGCTTAAAGCAGATCATGAAGTCTGATCCTGCATAAGACTTTTGTAATGTACACCTGATCATCCGGTGTTGTCCCAAAAGATAGATAAGTATATGAATTTTTTCCAATTTTTGGCTATTATGAAAACCTATCCTACTTCACCGATGTTTCACATCGGTTCCGCCTGGCCACGAGAATATTTACTAATGTAAATATTCTCTCTCATGGCACAGACGGCTAGGATTTCATAATAGCCGGTCGAAATCCTATAAGGAAGCTCTCAACTTTAGTTGTGAAAGGATTTCATTTATAAATAAACAAGTATTCCACTGGCATCTGATGACACTCAGAACAGTAGTCGCGACATATTGTCCAGAAGTAGAGGAGATGCAATGCAGGGTAAGACAGATGTCAGCCCCATATCTCGAATTCATGAAGTCCCTTTCTGCTCAGGGAGTATTGAGGGAGGTCTTTGACCTTGATGATTATGAAGTCATAGTGCGCGGTAATCTGGATGAGACTAAAGCATACCTAAAAGAGCGTCTTACCCCGGAGGTACTGGTGATACATAACCGCAAATTATTCATTGATTCAGCCAGGCTGGTCTTCAATCTAGGCGGAAAAGCACTAAAAGACATAGAACAAAGGGTCGATGAGATGTTCTATGAGATATTTCCCTGGCAATGTCACGGCCTATACACCCCGATTAGGCATGAAAGCCAGGACATAAAGCGAAAAGACAAGCTTCATACTATACTGAAAAGGCTCGGGATAGACACACCGCGGATTTTTAATGACCTGGATGAGGTTGATTATCCATGCGTTGTCAAGAAGGCGACCGGTTCACGCAGCAAGGAGGTATATCTGGTCAAGAACCCGATTGAGGTGATCCCGTTTATAGGAAAATCAGAGTACGTGCTCCAGGAATATGTGCCTTCTATTGTAGGCTATCCCCTGCAGATACGCGCAGTGACCTTCGCAGATCAGTTCCTGGGAGCTTTCCTGTCATACAATCCCACAGCCAAGCTGTCAGTATATGAGAACATGAATACATTCAATATTCCATTAGGTCAATATTTCATGGGAAATGCTCTTTTAGGAGAAGCAGGAGAGATATTCGACCGCTATGACATCGATGGATCTGAAGTGGTCGATGAGTTCAGGGATGATGTGGAGCGAATCGGTCAATACTGTGCAGACCATGGAACACTCTTATTGGCGATGGATATCCTGATAAGCCATAAACCCAATGGAAGAAACAGGTTTATGGTATGCGATATAAACAAGGACCCGGCACCAGCATCATATCTTCCTCTCATAGACCTCAATGCAATAGACAGGTATATATCAGGAACACACATCGCGCCGGTCAGGGCCATGGCAGAGATAAATTCTATTGCAGCATTTGGTTATTTTAAGAAGCAGACAACCTGATAATCAAAAAATACTATATATCTAAATTCCATGAATGGCTCACTAACGGCCGTGTTGAAAAGCTCTTAACCTTTGATTTAATAGCGCCGAGACCTGGATTTGGAAAAAAGAGGCTATTTCAGGCCGAAAGCCCCGGACGAGGGACCGAATCTTTCACGAAATTGATGCAACAGGGATTCGGCTGTATGAGCTGGCCAGGTACTATTAAATCTAGAAGCCATGAGCTTTTCGACATGGCCTCACTAACGGCTATTATGAAATCCTATCCTACTTCACCGATGTTTCACATCGGTTCCGCCTGGCCACGAGAATATTTACTAATGTAAATATTCTCTCTCATGGCACAGACGGCTAGGATTTCATAATAGCCCTCACTAACAATAACTTTATATAAAAGCATTATTCTTGGAAAAACACATGGATAAGGAAAGGCTCAATGACTGGAAAAAGGCAGGCGCGATACTAAAAGAGGCGCAGGATTATTCCAGAAGCATACTAAAGCCAGGCATGAAGGTATATGATTTCTGTGAAAAGGTCGAGGAAAGGATACGAAGCCTCGGAGCGATACCCGGCTTTCCTGTTAACGTGTCGTTCAATGACATCGCAGCGCATTACACCGGTGTCCTGGGCGAGGAACTGATCTTTGAGGACCAGCTTGTCAAGATAGACATCGGCACCTGCTACAACGGCGCGATCGGCGATGCTGCTTACAGTGTGGATCTTTCTGGCAGATATACTGATCTTGTAAAGGCCTCGGCTGAGGCTCTTGCGAATGTAGAGAAGATAATCCAGGTAGGAACGACTCTCGGAGAGATAGGAAAGACCGTGATCGATACCATCCAGAGCTTTGGATACAGTCCTGTGAAGAATCTCTCAGGCCACGGACTGGGTGATTTCTCAGTGCATCAGTCTCCGAGCATCCCAAACTATGACACACAGGACAAGACAGAGATTGTCCCTGACATGACTTTTGCGGTCGAGCCCTTTGCAACTGACGGAGCAGGCATGATAAAGGAATCTGGCATCGCATCCATATATTCACTTGATAATCCAAGGCCGGTCCGTGATATGATGACTAGGAAGGTTATGGCGAGGATCAAGAGTTTTTCAGGCCTGCCATTTGCCAAGAGATGGCTGACCAAAGACATGCATGAGGGCAAGGTCAATTTCGCCCTGCGGCAGCTGGAGAACAAGGACATGGTCCGAAGCTATCCTCCGCTGCGGGAGGTCAGGCAGGGGATGGTATCGCAGGCAGAAAACACCTTTGTCATGGACAACGACCGTGTCATCGTCACGACAAAGTAAGGAGGGATATTTTGTCTGAAACAAAGAGGTTTTTTGAGCTGTTAAGACAGGAGCTAAAAGAGAGTATCATGACCAGGAGAGTCATGCTCATCTGCCTCATCTACGTCCTGGTCTATGCGATAGTCGCGCTTGTGGCAATAGAGCTGGACAGCATCATGTCTGATTTTTTCACGCTGATGATGCAGACAGAGCCTAATCTTGCCGGCGAGATATCGACTGCCTCAACTCTTTGGAGCGTGCCGTTTGCAGTTATAATACCATATTACGTGCTGATGATCATGCTTCCGATCCTGCTCATGATGCTGACATACAGGAGCATCTCAGGCGAGATCGACGACCGCACAATGCCGGACCTTCTCATGTCTGCACAAAAATCAACGATAATCCTGTCAAAGACAGCATCTGCTGCAATACTGTCCGGTTTGTTGACTTTTTTGCTTCTTTTGGTGAACTCTGCCTATATCTATGTCAGGCTTGAACAGAATTACGCCATGGCCACGGTCCTGCTTTTCATCTATTTTTTCTTCTACAGCTGGTCCTGGATAACAGTATTTCTGCTTGTCTCGATCATATCCAGATCAAGCCAGCAGTCGCTTCTGCTCTGTTTTTCTGTCCTGCTTGCTCTGGTCATGATAGATCTCATCCCGTCTCTTAGTTTCTTCTCATTGTTCCATTATCTCGGTTTTGCAGGACCTATGAGTTTCATTGCGCGTCCGATAGATCCATTGCCTTTGATCTACGCAATTTTTGGTTTCCTGATATATTCTGCTGCCATGCTTGGCGCAGGTTTTTTCCTGATGATGAGAAGGGAGGTATAATATGGCCAGGCTTCTGATAAAAGATATAACAAAAGAATACAAAAACAAGTTGGTGCTGAAAGGAATAACCCTTGAGATCGGACCAAGAGGAGTATACCTGGTGGCAGGTCCGAACAGGGCAGGCAAGACCACGCTTTTTCGCATACTCTGCGGACTGGCGCAGCCGAATTCAGGAAGAGTGATGCTTGACAAAAGAGACATCTTAAAAAACAGGAAATATCTGCGAAAAAAAATAGGAGCCCAGGTACAGGGTGCTGAGCCCAGGTCAGGCATGAACTCAAGAAGGCTTCTGCGTTTCTTCTATGTCCTTCGGACCCTGGACTATGCACATGCTGAAAAAAAGGTTGATGACGCGATAGAAGAATGCCAAATCAAGGAGCCGGACCAGAGGATCAGCAGGCTTTCGAATGGTGAGAGAAAAAAAGTGCAGATCGCGCTTGCCAGGATACATTCGCCAGAGATGATCATCCTCGATGAGCCGCTGAGCGGCCTTGATCCAAGAGCAAAAGAAGAGATAAAGACCCTGATAAGAAGATTAGGGAAAAAAGGGCTTGTCATCTTTTCTTCTCATCTTCTCGAAGAGGCAGAAGCCTGCGCAGACAATATAATCCTCCTGGACCGCGGAAAAGTGCCGGTCTTCGGGCCGATCGACAAGATATTGAATAAAGAAAGCCTTATCAGGATCAGGCTGGAGCATATCGACAAAAAAACAACAGATGCCTTAAAAAAGATAAAACAGGTAAAGAAGATCGTCCTGGCAAACGACTGGCTTTCGGTCTATCTTTCAGGCAGGATTGATCCAGAAAAGATCATGGAGACCATATCAGGTGCTGGTGGCAGCATCAGGGAGATATCGCAGGGCTTGAGCCTGAAACAGGCATTCATAGAGAATGTCAGGTAAAAAATAAGGTATTGTATAACCAGGATAAGGATTTTTATATCATGGTGTGATTCTCAACGATCATGAGGTATGATGTTGTCATAATCGGAGCAGGACCAGCAGGTCTTGAATGTGCAGGCACGCTTGCGAAAGCTGGCAGAAAAGTGCTTGTCCTGGATTCTGGCATGGGAAAGAAGGTATGTGCAGGAGGGCTTTCGCACAAGGTCCTCTCTTTTATGGATATCCCAGAAGAACTGATCAGCAGGAGCTTTTGCTCAATCAGGCTGCATCTTGGCAGAAGATCACTGGATATGACCTTCAGAAAGCCTATTATCGCTACAGTCGCAAGGCAGGATCTTTCTGGATGGCATCATGATAAGGTTCTGCACAAGAACATGACCTTGATCGACGAGGTATCCAGGATCGAAATCATTGGAAGCAGGATCCATTATGACAACAGGACAGCTGAATTCTCGTATCTTGTCGGAGCAGACGGCGCTCATTCATTGGTAAGAAAGCATCTGAATATTCCGACAACAGGATATCTCAATGCCATCCAGACTCATATCCCGATCAGGGCAAGAAAGCTTGAGATGATTGTGATGACCAGGCCGCTGGGCTATCTTTGGGTATTTCCCCACAAGAACACCACATCATTCGGCGCAGGAGCCCTGAATTCAGAAGCAAGCATGTTGAAGCTGAAAAACATACTTGACAGGTTCATAAAAAAAAGAAAGCTGATAGCCTCTGAGTATTCTGCAGGCATAATAAGTTTTGACCACAGGATATATAGAAAAAACAATATCTTTCTCTGCGGTGAGGCTGCAGGTCTTTGTTCAGCAATATCAGGCGAAGGGATATATTTCGCCCTGGTCTCTGGCCGCGAAGTCGCAAAAGAGATCCTAAGACCAGGCTATCGTTCCCTGAGGCTGCAAAAAATAAGAAAAAAGGTCAAGAAAGACATGTTGATCGTAAAGATACTGAAGGCTGCGAGATTGCTTGGTATCGCAGAGACTATAATCCCTGCATTCATCAGGTTCAAGTACAAAAGAAAGAAAAGAAAACTGATATGACCTTGCTTTTCACAGTATATTGTCTATCTGCTTTTCGGTCTCTACTCCGCTGGCCATGTCCTTTACCTTGACTTTGCCCTGCTTCAGTTCGTGTTCTCCGATTACAATGACTTTCTGCGCACCTATGTTGTTTGCGTACTTGAACTGGTTTCCGATATTCTTGGAGCTCAGGCTCACCTCACAGGAAGTCTTCTTCCTGATCCCTCTGGCGATTGTCATGGCTTTTCTGTCTGCCTGCTGCCCGATCGTCGCGATGAAATACTCTGGACCTGCTCTACTATCCGGAATCAGGCCTTTTTCTTCCAAAAGCAGGCATAATGTAGAATAACCCATGCCGAATCCGGTTGCAGGGGTGTCCTGTCCTCCGAAATTCTTGATCATGTTGTCGTATCTTCCTCCGCCGCAGATCGAGCGGAATTTACGGTCCTTGTCAAATATCTCAAAAACTGTTCCTGTATAATACGAAAGCCCTCTGGATGTTGACAGCGAGAACCTGATAAAATCCGGATCAATGTATTTCAATACCTCTGTGAGTCTCAAAAGAGCATCTTTTGCTTTAGGGCTCAGGTCCTGGTTTTCCAGTTCCGGCAACCCCAGGCTGAATAATGAGATTATGTAGTCGATCTTGCCTTGAGGTATGATCTTTCCAAGCTCCTGTCTGAATTCTTTCTCAGTGATCTTCTCTTTCTTGTCGATTATGCGTATGACCTCTTCCTGCGGCAGTTTTGAATCCTGTGTGATCTCTTCTATTATCGCCAGGAGCAGGTCCCGGTTATTTATATATACATAGAAATCCCCTTTGGAAAGCCCCAGATTGAGAAGCGAGTCTATCGCCAGGTTTATTACCTCTGCATCTGCTCTTGGGTCAGATGGTCCGAACAGCTCGACACCGAACTGATAGAATTCCCTGAGCCTTCCTTTCTGTGGTGCTTCATACCTCCAGTTCCTGGACAGATAGAACCATTTGACTGGTTTTATTATCTCTTTTTGCTTTGATATGAACATCCTTGCCAGGGGCACGGTCATATCGAATCTCAGCCCGAACTTCTCCTTGCTTCTTTCCTCAAGCGTGAATATCTGGGATACGATCTCCTCTCCTTCCTTTTCAGTCAGCAGCCGGAGGTCTTCAAACACAGGTGTCTCCACCTGCCTGAAATTATAGTTTTCAGCTGTAACTTTCAGGCTTCGGAATATCTTATCCTTTGTATCCTGTTCTTCTGGATAGTAATCCACAGTTCCTTTAGGTCTTGCAAATGCCATATCAGTAACAGAGGCATGCGGTTGTTATTAAATGTTGCTGTCTGAAAAAGGCCGTGTGTAAAAACATCCTGGCTGCAGGATTTGATGATATACACAAACGGTACTCTCGGAACAGCGCCCTTCTAAAGAAACATTTTTATAAGCAGGAGTTTTCACCATCACTGTCATGAGATCATTATCAGAGATCAAGAAGATCAGAAAGGCACTTGGACTGACGCAAAAGAAGCTTGCAGGGATATCAGGTGTGAGCCAGTCTTTGATCGCAAAGATCGAGGCTGGACGAATAGACCCGACGTATTCCAAGGTAAAGCAGATATTCAGTGTTCTTGATTCCCAGAAGAAGACTGTCGAGACCACTGCGCAGACCATCATGAACACGAGGATAACCGCGCTTGGGCCCAGGGACACGCTGAAGAAGGCAAGCCATATCATGAAAAGCCAGAGCATCTCGCAGATTCCTGTGAAAATGGACAGGAAGATAGTCGGTCTGCTGTCTGAGACCAATTTCGTGGATGCGATAAAGAACGGCTATTCTGAAGAGACTCAGATCGGAAAGGTGATGGGCGATGCTCCGCCTGTACTGACATCGGATGCAGGGATAGACATAATATCCAACCTTCTCAGGTACTATCCGCTGATAATAATCGAGAAGAACGGCAATTTCCAGGGAATCATAACAAAATCAGACATACTGACAAAACTTTATAAATGAGTAGATCTGGATTTTTTTCATACCAGCATATACTATCGCATTACAAAAGAGGAAAATTTGATGGTCGATCCAATCCTAGTGGAGTTTGTGAGAAAATTCGCCAGACGCGGCTTTGGTCCAAAGACCTTGAAGCAGTACCTGACAGCGATCGGCAAGACCGAGGAAGAAGCAGAAGCAGCAGTGGACCAGGTTCTGCATGAGATGAGGCATCCGCCGAGGGATCCTTCTACTCCAAAGAAAAGCAAAGTAAAGCCGCTCTATATCTATATCGGAGCAGCGGCATTATTGCTCATGCTGATACTGTCTGTACTTGGTGTCATGTGGTACATGAACCTCCCAGTCTGCGGAAACAGCATTCTGGAGAAGGGCGAGGACCATGAGACATGCTGTGAGGATGCAGGCTGTCCGACCGGCACTTTCTGCTCTAACAACACCTGCGAGCCCATAATCTGCAAAGATTGCGAATATCTTGATGGAGACGACTGCATTCCGCACGAATGCTGTGATGATTCCGGATGCTTATTGAATGAGACCTGCGAGAACAATCTCTGCGAGCTCATCGTATGTGATGATTGCCAATACATAGAGGACAGGATATGCATCGATCATGAATGCTGTGCTGATCCTGACTGCAACCAGACTGACTACGAATGCCTAAACAACACATGTATCTATGTCCCGCCGCCTGTCGACGAATGCCAGACTGATGCAGGATGCGATGATTCTGATATCTCTACAAAAGACAGCTGTGTAGGAGAGTCACCCTACAAGAGATGTGAAAACACAAAGATCACAGAATGCATCGACAAGGACGGCTACTGTCCCCCAGACTGCGAATATCCTGATGACTGGGACTGCGATGAATGCGGGCATGACTGGGAATGCAATGACTCGATCGTCATGACAGTCGATGTCTGCCAGGGCTCGCCCAAAAGATGCGGCCGAAACTACGAGGTCTGTCCGTACGGAACACAGGGAGCAGATGCAGACTGCGATGACGGCTATGAAGCGACTTTTGACTACTGCATGCGAAACGACACCTGCGCAAACGTCCTGACAACAACCTGTACTGACGACGACCTCTACTGCCCGCCAGGATGCAACATCACGCAGGACAACGACTGCGACTAAAAAACCGTAATTATTTGGTAATCCGAAGCAAAAACGTCACATTTTTATATTATTCTTTCTAAACATTCCAGGATAGGACAACTATTGCTATTAGGGAAAAAAAGAGGCAAAGACATGACAAACTTCGACCTTGTGGACTTCATCGAGCAGGAGCTGGTCAATGAGGCCAATGAAGAGCAGATAAGGTCATTTCTAGAAGAGCAGGGATACAGTTACAAGGAGATAGACGAAGCGTTCAGCTCGATCAACCTGTCCAGGAAAAAGACCAGGAAGCTTCTGAAGATCAAAAAGCCGAAACAGGAGGAGCTGGACAACAAGTTCTTCGCTTTTCTTTTGATCGTGGTCACGATCACGGTCGTGGCATTCATCTACACTATGATCCACATCCTGATGTCTATCTAGTGGCTGGTGGACTGAGATCATTTATTCTGGATTGAATATGCGCATCACTGCAGACTTGATTGAAATGTACATATAGAAAAAGAGAAAAAAAATAAAGACCGCTTACTTCTTTTTTGAGAGGAATATCAGACCTGCTGACACTCCGACAATCGCAAGCCCCATCGTATACGTGGTATATTCAGGAACTCCCACCCATGCATTTACTGAAGCATGGTTGTATGCCATCTCAGGTACGACCTCTACCTTGTCTGACGTCATTGAATTCTCGCCGTCATCGACCTCTATCCATGCCATGTCTCCTGCCTTGCATCTCCTGCTTGGAAGGATGTTCCATGTCCATGCTGTATAGAAGCCCTGGTCATTTGTCTCAAGGTTTGATTTTGAAATTGTGTTTACGTCTCCGTCGTGGTCGCAGTATACTGTCACGTCAACCCCTTCTCCGACCGGCTCATTCGACTCCTGGTCATAGATGGTGCCTTCGACGATCGTGAGCCTGCCGTTGCACTTTACAGTTATCAAGTCACTATTTACTGGCGTCTCTGCGGCTGCAAGCGCGAAAACAGATGTTGATCCAATTATCAGCATCATCGCAATCAATAACAGCTTTTTCATTTTTGTTTCGCCTCCGTACCGTGTTTAAACACGCTAGAGTAGCCTGTTAAAGTCCTTTTGTTTATAAATGTTTTTATTTTTTATTGTTTAGTAGTGTATTGTGTCGGTAGTGAATTCTATAATGCTTCAGGATTAGGTATACCAGACACATGGTTGTGAAATTACAGGTTTACTCATACAGGCAGGAAAAACTTAAGAAATTTTCTAATAAAATGCAAAAACTATATAAATAAGTAGCAATTTATAAGAAATTATGAGATTCAGTAAAACAGAATTAATGATAATGAGGGCACTCGGCAACAATATCACAGAGATTTCTGCGATAGCTGAGGATCTGGATTTGCACATATCCCAGGTCTACCGTTCGCGAAAGCTTCTCAGGAAAAAAGACATGGTTGAGGTTTCAGCAGGCAGTATAATACCAAAAAACAAGCTTTTCATATCCCTGCTGCTCAAGGTCCTCATCAAGAATCCTGGATCTGAGAACTGGCTCTCAGGCCCAGGTCTTGATAGCTTGATCCTTCTTCTTAGCCCGATGACTGCAAAGGAACTGATGCAGGCAGCTGGCCAGGGAAAAGATACGATTTATAATACCCTAAAAGAATTCAGGTCGCGAAGCATCGTAAAGAAATCCGGCAGGACCTACCGATTCAATCACAGCATATGGCCTGAACTTGGAGATTTTCTTGTGGAATTCAAGAGATTTGATGATGCGATTGATCAAAGGATAATTCCCGGGTCTACGATCTACTACAAGGCCAGAGATGAGATCATATTTTCTTCAAGAGCGCAACAGGACGCAGAGCCCACAGCATTCTCTTCATTCAGCAGATTCGGCCTGGACATATTGAACATAAGAAACTATTATACGCTTCCCAGGAGAAGACTGGGCATAAGGCAGGTATTTCTTCATTCATTGATTATATGCGAAAAAGAGCCAGAAATAAAAAATCTCGTGTTCGCAGCTGTATTCTATCTCAGGCACAGCAGCAGATTAAGAGGCATCAAAAATCCTGTACTTGACAACCTGAAGTCTATATTAAGGGGAAATAAGATAGATGGCTATCCTGGAATAGAAGAGATAAGGGACCATGCAGAGGTCTATGGAATCAAAGATGGCAATAAGAAAATTCAAGCAGATCACAAGGCTGCTGGAAGAGCTTGATAAAAAGCTTGAGAAAAAGACAAGGATATCCACGATCGGCGGAGCAGTCATGCTTTATCATGAGCTAAAGCCTGCAACAAAGGACATGGGTCTCAGAAAGACTTGATATCCTGGAACAAAGAGGATTAAACATTCCGATAATAGATAGTGTAAGGGAGATGAGCCGCACATATTATGAAAATTCTGCCTAGAACCTGCCCCTGGAGAACACGATGCTCGGCACAGTCCGAAGGATTATCAGTATGTCCAGCCAAACAGAGATATGCCTGATATAGTATATGTCATAGAGTATTGCCTTGTCGAAATTCAGCTCATGCCTGCCGTTTACCTGCCACATCCCTGTCAGCCCTGGCTTGACCTTGAACCTCTGCTTCCGCCAGCCTGAGAAATGCACAAGCTCTCGCCTGAGATGCGGCCTGGGCCCGACGATAGACATGTCGCCCAGCAGTATGTTGAACAGCTGCACGATCTCGTCCAGGCACGTTCTCCGAAGAAACCTGCCCAACGGCGTGACCCTTGGATCATTCTTCATCTTGAACAGCCCGTTGACCTCGTTTCGCATCTTCTTCTTCTGCTTGTCTGCATCTTTTACCATTGTCCGGAACTTGAATATGCGAAACGGCTTTAAGTTTTTTCCTATCCTCTCCTGGCGGAAGAAGACCGGCCCTGGCATCGTCACCTTGATAAGGAGCGCGATCAGTATCAGGACAGGTGACAGTATTATGAGAGCAGAAGCTGACAATAGTATGTCCATGAGCCGTTTCATGCTCATGGTAAGCCAGCTCTTGGTCCTTTTTCTTATATTTATCACAGGATAGTCCTTGAACTCGTCGAATGCGACAGGCTCGATTATCAGGTTGAACACTGACGATATTATCTTCCAGTTCACCCTGTCGTTTGCGATCATGAGGTTCATGAGATCCTCGGTCACAGGCTTGTTGATGAACACGACATCAGCCCTGCCGAGATTTTTTTTCAGCTCATCCAGGCTCTCAGTGGTCATGACGACCTTGTAGCACAGCTGCCTGCTGTCCTTGAGCTTTTCCAGGAGCTCCCTGCTCTTTCCGAAGAATATCACCTTCTTCTGGTCATAGCCGTGTGTCCTAAATATCAGCACGATCTTCTCGATTATGAGCCTTGATATTGTTGTGAGGATTATGTTTATCAGAAGTATCAGCGCAGTCAGGACGATCAGGAACATGTCTGCTGTAAAAAGCAGTATGAATATGGTCATGATCAGGAATGTCTTGAGGTTAGAGAACAGTACCCCCATGAACTCGTTCTCGTCGAACAGGTTTCTCTTCTCCCTGTACATGCTGTGCTGGATGTAATTGAAGGCGAGAATCAGGAGCATAAACAGGAACATCTGCAGATACGGCCCGCCGACGACCTCGCCCATGATCCTCGAGCCTATGACCACAGACAGGAAGAACATAGCTGCATCTGAGAAGAACAGCACCATGAATAGGTACTGCTTGAGCCCTGAGAAGAGCCCGACCTTGTCTGTCATTTTCTTAGCCATTCTGCATCCACTGGGTTCGATTTCTTAGGGTGTATTTAAATTTTGATATTATATCGGCTAATATGAAATCCTATGCGTCTGTGCCACGAGAATATATATCTTTAGGCAATATTCTCAGTTGGGCTAAGCCAACCCTTTATGGTTGGCGCACGCCCTACATGGCTGGTCTGCGGGCCAGAGCGTAGGGCCAGGCGAAGTTTTTACGCAGTAAAAACGTAGTAGTATAGGATTTCATAATAGCCTATTATATCCAGCCTCGACCAAAAAATGCGTCTGTGCCAGGTAAAGGAAATGTTCAGGCACTAAAGATTCCCGCAGCCAGGCAAAGCCTGCAAGGCAAACAGAGTCGTATTTTTCAGCTAAGCAGACAATAATATTTCCTATCAACCAGTAGTGAAAAATGCAATATTTATAAATGTTTTGAAGAAAAAGGCTGTGTTGAAAAGCTCAGCACAAGCAAAGGCCAAATCCTCTCTTATTTTAGCCTTTGAGACTATAGTTTGTGATCTCATGGATGTATCTGACCATATCCTCAACTGCCCTCAGCTGGCAGTTGTTTCCTTTAGCCAATTTTCTTGACCTTGCCATGGATTCCTCTTCAGTTACAATCCTTGGCATGTATACGCCCTGCTCTTCATCCAGAAATGCATGGATCCGCCAGTCAGCATATCCTATTATTCGCTCTTCTATGGTCTCTGCAAGCGTAGCTTGTTGGCCAAGGCCGAGACTTTGGTTTGTGTTGGCAACGAATCCTGAGCCGCCCATGTGACGCATACAGATTCGGGCAAGCTTTCCAGCATATTCTTGCGGCAATTGCCTGAGTTTTGTATCCCTGTCATTGTCGAGATCCATGAAATGCTCATACCCCCTCAGTCCATGCATATAATTCGGCTCTAGATTTTCCGAAGCCGGGCTGCCTGTGTACATCCTGCCCAGATCGTGAGCAAAAGAGCCTTTTTCCAGCAGCTCGAAGTCGATCTCACGTCCATTTCTAGCAGCTATTGTTGCAGTTCTTTCAGCCAGTTTCCAGACTGCAGCTGAATGCCTCCAGGTATCGTCCACCTGTCCTATGATGTCGCTTTTGCCAGCAATCCTGTACATCTCATCCAAAAGCATCTCGAAGAACGGTCTCCACGGACCAAAATCATCTTCTGTTATCGTATAATGTCTGACAGGAGGCTCTCCTGATCCACTGCAAAGAGTGAGATTCTTAATGTCAATCACAACAGGATAATCAGGATTGCCAAGATAATCTGGTTTTTCAGGATGATCTGGGTAGCATCTATTGTTGAATCCCGCAATCGCAGCTTTTTCAAGATCAACCAGACCCCTTGCTAGATCATGCTCTCCGCAATCCTTTCGCCAGGATGCTGTTAACCCCTTAATGCCTTGCCAGCTGCGGTCCTCTGCCTGGTACGCAAAGGCCCGAAAACCGACATTGAGATAGAGTGTCATGTAATGCCTCTCATCCCCAAATGGCGGGTCTTCTGACCATTCCGTGTCAGTATCAATATTATTTACGATTGCCTTCAGTCTCATCTTATTCCTCCAATATCGAGGATTTATAGTATCCCTGGATAAAGGCAGGTAAGAGAAAGATTGATTTATAATTTATGTATACAAAATGATTAAAGTGTATACTTTCGAAAAATATATAAACTTTATCTGATTACTGATATTCTATGAGAAGAAAGCTGATCAAGCACGGCATGTCGTCGCTTCTTGTCTCACTGCCATCGAGATGGGTAAAGGAGAACAACCTGCAAAAAGGAGAGGAGATTGAGGTCGAGGAAGGTCAGGGCAGGGTCGTGATATCTGCTGAGAAGCACTACAAGGTGGCATTCAAAGAGACGGATGTGTCTGGAGCCGGCCTGATGATCAAAAAAATGGTCGGAGCATGCTACAAGGCAGGATATGATGAGGTGCTGATCAGGTTCTCGAATTTTTCTGAGCTCAGTGCCATACAGACGGTTGTTCGGGAGCAGTTCAATGGATTTGAGCTGATAAGCCAAAGCAAGGACTCAGTGCGGATCAAGAACCTCTCGCAGATCAGATTCGAGGAATTTGATAACGGGCTTCGGAGGTTCTTCCTGATCATGCTCCAGATTCAGGAGGACAGTGCTAAGGCAATCAAGGCTGGGGACTATGAATGGCTGAGGCAGACCTGCCTTTTGAAAAAAGATGCAGACAAGTTCGCTGACTACTGCAGGAGGGCGATCAACATGGGATACAATACAAGGTATTCCAGGAATGCACCCTTGTATACAATCATCGAACAGCTTGAGAAGGTAGTTGACAGGTATAAGGAGATGGGGTATCTGGTCTTCGAGAGGAAGATGAAGCTGTCTGATGAGCTTTGCGGGTTCTATTTTGCGCTTTGTGATTTTGCCAGGGAGTTCTATGAGATGTTCTATAATTTTCATAGCAGAGAGATCGTAGAGTTTGGGAAAAGAAAAGAGAATCTTCAGAACAGGATTGAGGGGATTCTCAAGATGTGCAAAAAGGATGAGATAATTGTCGCTGTGAAGCTTGAGCGGGTTCTGAATATAATCTTTGATCTGAACGGGCCATTGATGGCAGTGTATTTCTAGGTAAGAACAATGAGTAGAGCATCTTTTTTAAAAGAAGGTGTTTTTTATGTGACCACCGCCCCATCCTGGCCCCGGGCACTGTCTGATTCAGGATCGTAGTTCTTTTCAACAAGTCAGAAGGACCGGAAAGCTAAGAAAGACATCCCTGCTGCAGTATCATATGCACTCGAGTTTTTTTAGTGTACTCTCATAGAGTCCTGCTGTCTGCATCCTGATCTCATCGGTCATCCCCTTTCTGAGTCCAGCATGGCTGCCGTGCATCATCCCTGCCCTGTGCAATATAGTGTAGCCAACTCCCAATGCAACTCCGGCAGGCACATTATCTATTGCATATCCCAGGAATGCTCCAGCCAGTGCTCCGTATGCCGCCTGCCATGCAAGTCCAGGCTTCAGAAACGACCGCAGATGCATCCTGGCAGAAGTATTCATGCGTTCTTCGACACCGCGAAGGCATGCGCCGACCATTGAGCCGTATTCAGCGAGCGCCTTCTGCTGGCTCTTGTCTGGAGTATAACCAGCCGCCACCCTGAAAAGATAGCGATTATCAGGTGGAGCATCATTCTGCACAAAGTATTCCCTGACATAATGCCCGACCATGTTTAGCACTGCCGGCAGCTCATCTTTCTTTGGCTTTTTTCTTGCAGGCTCCTGTGCAAGTATCGCTTCCAGGTCCAGGCTTTCGGAATTTCCAATACCTATCCGAATCGAGGTAAGTCCGATCTTTTCTATCTCCACCATGCTCAGCAGGATTAGAGGTTGGTTTTTAAATGTTGCTACTGCATGCCGGTGATTCTGCATAAGAGGATAGGAAGAACAGGATATGTCATAATATCTTTGAGGACCCTTCTCCTAAGAATTCCAAAGCCATAGCATTATTGACAAGAGCAGGGATAGATGCTTCCTTGTAAGGATCATTGGAATATATCAGGTCTAATATGTGCTTGCTGGATTCTTCTCTTGACTTTGTAACAGATTCAGCAACAGTTTTTCCCCTCAGAAGAGAACTGACAATCATGTTTGAAGATTTCAGAACAGGTTTTGCTACAGGATCCGCTAGCGGCCTTGACATATATCCGTCTAGTTTAGGGAGCCAAAAGCTTTTGTTATATCCTATAAAGGCCCTGCAACCATTTTTGACAGCGTCTTTCCCCAGCCTGTTGATACAATCGCAAGCTCTTGTATAAGTGACACTGTCCTTGAAAATATATGAATGTTGTAAAGTGATAAAATGATTGTTATTATTGTCTGATATTGCAGAATCAGAGCCATGGCCATTATACATGATCAGGTCATTGTCATTCTTGGCGATCCTTTTCTTTAGGTTTTTTAGGTTTATTTCATCCCCTTCGATGACAACTACATCAAATCCGTTGTTTTTTGCTTCGCAGATGATGGGTTCACAGGCATTATAAAGGTAATGCGTTCCACCATCATGATTAGTTCTGATGACTATCATTTTCAGATCATTGTCTTTTATTCAGCAATTTAGGCATGTTTCTGATAAACTGCAGCTGCATGTCGATTGTGCCCCTGCCTATCTCGCTTCCCTTATCTATCTCTTCGATCAGCTGGTCCTTGTTGAAATCTCCATGTCCGCCTACAGAGAACCTGACATTTGCAGGGATGGCCCTGAGCCTTTCCTTGACAAGGTTTATGATCCCTTCTGGATATTTTCTGAGCATATCAGCCTGGATCTGCCCAAAAAGCGAAAGTATCTTCTCAGCATTTTTAGTATCCCTTTCTACCTCTTCTTTAGCAGATGACCAGGAGAACGTCTCTTTTCCTATTGCAGCTATGATTTCACTTCTCAGGGGATAAGGCACATTAGCATATGTTCTTAAGAAACCGGCCTTCAGAAGATTATATTCTTTCTTTTTCATATATTATCAGCCTTTCTTCATGGCAAAAAGCCTTTGATATGATGTATGAACGGTTTTTTATAAACTTTTCTCATCAAATGCTAAAAAGATGACTGGATTCATTGGAAACATTTTCATTTGCATGTTTTTATATCACATGTCATGTCTGATTATGCCAAAGATCCGGCCAAAAGATCATCCTTTGATGTAGATGAACCTTCGTATCAGCGCATAGTACACCAGGAAGTAGAGTACGAAGAAGAGCCAGCCGGCATTGGTATGAAAAAGTCCCACAGCAAAATCAGCAGATATATGCACGCCGATAAGTATCAGCAAAAGAAGTCTCAGTATATTGACAAAGAACACGCCGATGAATCCAATCACGAACGCAACAGCATACGCAGGCTTCTTTATTCTCTTATGGTCCAGCGCAAACAGCATAACAAAAAATGCAATAAAAAGTAATATCGAATCAATACTAGAACATGTTTTACCGATTGTGATACTGAGATGATTTATTATCAACCAAGGACCTTCTATATCCAAACCAAAATCAATTTTATAAAAAGGAAGCAAAATAAAAACTAAAACAGTTAAAATAAACCGTGAAAAGAAAATCCAAAGATCCTCAAATAAAGATAACAAAACAAGTCCTAATAGAAAAATAGGAATCAATAATTTGATTTGATTATGAGTGTTAAGCCAAATCTTTTTTAATATCTCAAATCCAAAAAAAGATAATAGGATAAAAAAAACAAAGAGGACTAAAAAAAATAAACCAACTATAGTGAATAAATGAAAATAGAAACCATAATATATTTTATAACTATTAATTAATAGATTAACAAGATAATATGATACAAGACAAAAAATACCTATTATAATATAAATGGCAATATGTTTGAGATTCGGAAATTTAAATGAAAGTCCCAACAAATAATCCTTATTATAAATAATAAAGGCAATCGAAACTATAACAAAGACTTTGAACGCATTGAATTTACTAAATAAGAAAGCCTCCTGAGGCATGTCGATATTTAATGAAAAGGAAATCGAAATTATTTTTTTAAGAAGATATAATAGAAAAATAGTAATTAGAAAAAGGCTTCCTGACAATGTTATTCTTTGAAGATTTTTATTCATTTAAACTTCTCTTTTAATAATAACAATAAAAATTTCGAATTTGTTAACAAATATCTCTTAAACATTCTTTTAGGCTCTTGAATTATCCTATAAATCCATTCCAATCCAGCTTTTTGCATCCAGAAGGGTGCTCTTTTTGTTTTCCCTGCAAAGATATCGAAACTGCCTCCAACACCCATAGCAAAGGAAACATTAGTACAATTTAAATATTTCTTAATAAACCTCTCTTTTTTTGGGCTGGAAATTCCCACAAACAGGACTTGGGCTTTGGATTTTTTGATATTTTTAACAATTTTTTGTTCTTCGTAATCATTAAAATAACCATTTCTGAATCCTACTATCTTTATTTTCGGATATTTCTTTTTTATATTTTTAATCATTATATTCAATATTTCCTGCTTTGCCCCGAGGAAATATAATTTATATCCCTTTTTTTGGCTTATTTTCAATAAATTATCAAACAGATCAATCCCTGTCACCCTTTCTGGCAATTTTTTTCCTAAAAATTTCGTACCCCAGATTATACCCATTCCGTCTGCATTTATAATGTCAGCACCAATCACGCTTTCTCTAAGTTCTTTGTCCTTCTGCATATTAACAATTTTTGCAACATTCACGACAACATGCTGATGAGGCTTTCCGGAATTAATGAAACGTTCGATACTATCAAGTGTTTCCTGCATTGTTATTGCATCGATTCTAGTTCCTAGGAATTTTATTGATTTCATTTTGTAATTTTGATAAAGCATAAAACATCCATGCCTGGCTCCACCTCATATATGGTATTTTATTAGTATAGAACCTATGCTTCTGGAAATAAAAATATCCCTTTTTCTTGTTCATCATTGTAGAAACTGCAAGAAAAGCTAATTTCTTGGATTTTTCTAAATAACCAAATTCTAAAAAAGTAATTATTGCTTGAGCAAAATTATGTATATCGATTGGATAAATCTTATTATCATAGTATTTTGGTGTAAGATCAGCCAAGAAATGATTCTTAAAGTGATATTTGCAACCCATATCAAGATTTTTTTGAAAAGATTTATCCTTAGAATATACTTGATATTTTTTTATTGAAAAAAGATTATAACCAGTATGAAAATTATCAATCCATCTATGATGAGACATCTCTCCGTAATACCAAGAACCATCCGGATTTTGTTTACTAATTGAGTAATTTATAGCCTTTTTTGAAATTTTTAATAATTTTTTTTCTTTTAATAGAAATCCAAGCCTTGCTAATATCATTGCACCCAATAGGTTTGCATTATGCACAATAGCCTTTTCTTTTAGTATGTATCTAAAGCAAGCAGCATCTTCATTTTCAAATAATATCATTTCATCTAAAAAAAAAGGAATGGACTGAATGGCAATATCTAAATATTTCTTTTCTTTGGTTTTTTCATACATATCAAGAATTGCGTCTACACAAAAAACAGTAGTCACGAGATTTGGTTCATTTCTTTTTACAATAAAAGCACGCGCATACCAAGGAAAATTATATCCCCATGATAATTTATATTTTTTTGAGTTTAATGACATAAGTTTCTTGAAAGTTTGTTTGCATTTTTTATTTTCGTCAATTAATAAATAGCTTTTAATTAACAATGCTAATGCTTTGGGATTCATTTCCTTTTTTATACCTAATAGAGGTCTAATATTAAATGGTAATCTTTTAAATAGTTGAATTAAAGCTATTCCAAAAATTTTAATCCGATTTAGAGGATATATAAAAATGAAGGAATTTAATCCATCATAGGGATCGTAACCAACGAATTTATTTTTTTCAATATATTTTTCAATTTTATATAAAACCATTTTTCCCTTTGAAAAACCCTGAAATAGTATTAAAACAAACCTTTCCTTTGTATTTATTATTTACTATATTTAAAAATCTTTCTAGATTCTTACTATTTAAATGAAAATCCTTTGAATGGCCTATCAAAACAATTGGTATATCAACTTTTGCTTTGGAATATTTTTTAAGAGCAAAAATTAAAAATTTTTCCATCTCATAGGCTGTTTGCTTACAGTAATCAAATTTACTAAAAACAACCCGATTTAATACTTGGAATGGATTAGATGATATTTTTCCTCCTCCTAAAAAATTCGATCCATTAAATAGACGATAAAAAGCTTGGAATATTCTAGTAGGGGTTATTGATTTCCACTGTTTATTTTTTATTGAAAATATTGGGAGTTCAACAATATCCTTTGAAAGATAAAAATATCCATTCGTATATTTATTCTCTGAAGCTTTAAGGGTGTGAACTTTAATATTACATTTTTTCAGTGCAGGAATTGTACTTTTTGGAGCTTGTTTCCATGAAATATTAGATAGTCTTAAAGCAAAAATTTTATTTTGATTTTGATTTAAGATATCGCTTAATAATTGCTTTTGTCTTTTTATAATATTAATTTTTTCAACATTATTGAAATCTAAAATATTGCTCATGATGTTTTTACTTAAAATCCATTTATGATTAATATAAACTGCATTTAACCACTGAGTATGAATATGTAGCTGGATATCATGACCTTTGTTTTTGGCTTTATTTAATTGAGATGCAATTTTTTTAAAAGGTGAATAACCTAAATCGTTTTTTAAAATAGAGTCGTATTTTTTAAACATTTCAATTTCAACCATTTCGGGCATAATTGTAACTTTAACATTCATTTTTTTACATATTTTTAATAAATCCGATGTTGGTTGAATAATATGCCTTGATACATTACCTTTCCCATTTCCAAAAAGTTCATAATCTAAGGTTAATATTAAATGAATCATTTTAACAGTTTATATATATCTCATCCAATCTCTTAATTACTTTTTTAATTCCAAATTTTTCTTTCACTAATAAATAGGAATTATTCCCCATACTTATTCTTTTTTTAGGATTATTTAACAAGATTTTAATTTTATTTATTAAATCATTAATATCTCCAGGTTTTATTAAAAAGCCATTATAACCATTAATCACCTCTTCCGATACAGAACCAACATCAGATGCTATAATAGGCATTTTAAATGACATTGCTTCTAGAACACAAATTGGTTGAACTTCATAGTAAGAAGGTAAAACAAAAATATCAGAACTCAGTAAAATATTTTTTTTCTTCTCTCCGGAAACCCAACCCAACATTATAACTTTTTTATTTAATTTTTTATTTTTTATTTTTTCAGAAACTTTTTTTATTTCCCCATCTCCACAAATTAATAATTCAAATTCAAATTTTTTTGACAAAGAATCTACAGCATCAATCAAATCATATATTCCTTTATTTTTATTAAGCGAAGCTAAAAATAGAATTTTAGGTATTGTATTCGAAAATTTCTTTATTGACTTTTCAATAGTGATTGGATTATTAATAATATATATTTTTTTTTTACAAATTTTAGCTAGCTGTTTTTTAGATGAATCTCCTAACGCCAAGCAGCAACTTGATGAATTTAGTATAAGTCTAACATAATATTGAAATATTGGACTTGATTTCTTATAGTTAAAGTAAAATTCCCCACTATGTAATTGGAATATAATTTTTTTATTAAAAATTTTTGAGATAATAATAATAATACTCTTTCTAAGAAAACTTGCTCTTGTAGAACTATGAATATGAATAATATCTATCTGTTTTGTTATAAGAAAAACTAAAAAAATTAATAAAAATTTTATAAAACTTAAGCTTTTTCGAAATTTACTCTTTCCAAAATTAGTGCTTAAATAATCAATTTTATGTTTACTGAGATCTTTATTATTAATTATATTAGCAATAACAGCAGAAATACCACCATGATTCTGGAAGTATGGACCAATTATTAATATTTTCATTTTTTAATGACCCTTGCAGGAATTCCTACAGCTGTAGCACCATCTGGAATATCTTTTAAGACTACCGA
Organism: uncultured Methanosarcinales archaeon; assembly: GCA_964390375.1. Lineage (GTDB taxonomy): Archaea > Nanobdellota > Nanobdellia > Woesearchaeales > DSVV01 > CAYMIF01. The sequence goes on along the minus strand of CAYMIF010000033.1, from coordinate 1,778 downwards.
ATTTGCTCCGATTTTTGCATCATTTCCAATCCTTATATTTCCTAAAATCTTACATCCTGCACCTAACAAAACATTGTTTCCAATCCTAGGAACTGAATTACCTCCACGCCCACCTATGCTTACATTTTGTGAAATTATACAGTTATTTCCAATTATCGCACGTGGATGAATTACAATACCTAAACCATTATAACCAAATAATACATTTCTTCCAATTTTTGCCTGTGGAGGTATTACCGAACAAAAAATAATTCTAATAAATACTTTCACTATAAAAGGAAAAATAGGTATTTTCTTCTTGTACATGAAATTACCAACCTTATAAACATAATAAACTAAATTTTTAAATTGCATTTTGGAGTATATTAGGAATATCCAATATAGGTGTATCTTTGTAATTAAATTTAGTATAAATATTATGGCCTGTTGAGATAATAATAAGATCAGTATCAGAGATTACTTTCTGAATATTTTTTTCATAACCTGGAACGTAAGGATCATGTACTTTCACATTATAACCATTTTTTTCACATAAATCTATTAATTTTAATACTGGAGATTCCCTTACGTCGTCTACATCTGGTTTATAAGCTACTCCTAATATTGAAATTGTTTGCCCTTTTTTAACTTTCATCTTTATCTTTTGAAATATGTATTCTGGCATTTTTTCATTTATATTCCTCGCAACTGAAATTAACTTAGCCAATTTAGTATCTTGTATTAAAAACCATGGATCTATTGGGATACAATGACCACCAACGCCAACGCTAGGATTATGAATATTGACACGAGGGTGAAGATTAGCAAGAGATATAGCTTTCCAAACATTAATTCCTAGTTGTTCAGAGAGAATAAATAACTCATTTGCAAGAGCTATATTTACGTCCCTGAAAGTATTTTCCATTAATTTAACAGCTTCAGCAGTTATAGTATCAGTAATTATTATCTTTGAATGTACAAATTTTGAATATATCTCTCTTACTCTTTTACCAGAATCATTAATTTGACCAATTATTCTAGTATTATTTTGCATCTCATAAATTGTATTACCAGGTATAGCTTTTTCTGCAACATAAGCTAAATCATATATAACTTTTTTCTTATCCAAAATTGGTTTAACATTATTAATTGTTGTTCCAGGTTTGACAGTTGATTCTAAAATAACAAGATCCCCGTCTTTAAGAACATTTTTTACATCATTAGCTGCCTTAATAACATATGAAAGATCACATGTTCTATTGCGACTAATTGGGGTAGGAACAGAAATAATAAAGATATCTGAAGGTTTAAGAATCGTGGTAGCAGAAAAATTCGATTTAGCATCAATATATAGTTTATCTAAACCTGTTTCATTAAATGGCAAAACACCATTGTTAATATTTCTTACTTTTTGTTTATTTATATCAAAACCAGAAACTTCATAACCTACTTTTGCAAGTAAAAGAGCAGTAGGAAGGCCCATATATCCAATCCCAACAATTGTTATTTTTTGCATTTTAAAATCTCGATAATTTTTTTTGCAGCATGACCATCACCTATTGGATTACTCCATTTATGATTTTGTTCGAAATGTTTAATGGCTTCTTTGAATTTTTTAAAACTTAATCCAATAATTTTATTTGCTCCAACATTAACTGTTTCAGGTCTTTCTGTATTTTCCCTTATTGTCATACAAGGTGTTCCAATTATGCAAGCTTCTTCTTGAAGACCACCCGAATCTGTGACAATTAAATATGCATACTTTTCAAGCAACAAAAAATCGAAATATCCACAAGGAT
>CAYMIF010000032.1:0-24285 GCA_964390375.1 uncultured Methanosarcinales archaeon | reverse complement strand
TCGCAAATCCTTTTTGGCCTAGAAGATGATTAGCACCTTGATTCTGACTAAGCCGCAAAACAATAAAATATTTAAAGGGATTTTTCCAGAAATCAAACCTATAAGATGAAAATAACAATAGACACAAATCAAGACTCTAAAGCAGATATCGCGAAGGCTGTCAAGTTTTTAAAAGAGTTCATTTCCGAAAGCATTGGTTCTGGAAACGATGATTATTCTCCAGACGAATCTGCAGGCAGCGCGTTCGGCAGCATGTTCGGCAACAGCCCGGAAGCAAACCCATCTGCTGAGCAATCGGACAATAAAGAACCAGATGATGACAAACCAACAAAGATCGAGCTGTACTAGATGACAATTCCTAAGAATATCGAACAGAGGATATACCACGGAGTCAAAGAGGAGATGCTGGAGCTTGTGGATATCGAGCAGACCCTCGGCGCGATCAAAGAGAAGATGCTGGAGAAAGTGCCAAGCCATTTCTCAAGACGGGATTTTGTGAATTCTGCTTTCTCATCCATGGTCATTGGGTCAACGTTCGTGCTCAAAGGCCAAACTGTCGATGCCGCTCTTCGGCTGACACAGACAAGGCTGGGACTGATCGTCGTCGCAACACTTATCGCACTTATCGCAGAAATATACTTTATCGGATATTCAAGGGTGAAAAACAAGAGCCAGAGAAAACTTGGACAATTCATGACAAAAAGACTATTTGGCCTGATCACAGTTACTGTCGCTACCACTTTCTTTTTAGTATATCTTTTCGGTTTCGACCTACATCCTCAGGTGAATTCACTGTATGACCTGAGCAGGATCGTCATCGTGATCTCGATGCCGTGCGCTGTCGGAGCTGCGATTCCGTCACTTCTGAAGCAGTATTAGAACGACAGCTGTGCTTAAAAGTAAAAGAATTTATATCTGAGGCGATTCTTTTTGTTTTCATGGCAGAAAGATACAGGTTTTTAGATGATATCACGTCTGATGTGATGTATGAAGCATATGGCCGGAACCTAAAGGAACTTTTTGAGAATGCTGCTCATGCCCTGTTTTCAGTCATCTGTGAGATAGACAAGGTCCAAGCTGTGCATGAGAAGGAAATAGAGGTCAAGGCAGAGAATGCCTCTGAACTCATGATCAATTTCCTGTCTGAACTTATCGCTTCAGTGGATATCGATGAGATGTTCTATTCAGAATTTGATGTTATCGAGATTGATGAGAAGAGGCTGAAATGTGTCTGCCGCGGGGAGGAGATACGGCCTGAGCTCGGCGGGACGGTTGTCAAGGCAGTGACCTATCATAAATATGATTTCTCTAAGACAGATTCCGGGTACAAGACCATGGTGTGCTTTGATATATGATACCTGATTAAATTTATAAATCAGCTATTATTCTTTGGAACTGAAGATGGCATATAAAGAAAAACTCGAGAAGATAAATGACTTTGAATGGCGATTGCCTAAATCTGTGCGCCAAGGCATGAATGTAGACGGAAAGGTTGTCGCAAATAAAGCTATACTTGATCTTATGGAAGAAGATACGATAGGACAGCTGACAAATGTATGCATGCTGCCTGGGGTTATTGAACCTGTTGTTGCTCTTCCGGATGCTCACCTTGGCTACGGGCTTCCGATGGGCAGTGTTGCTGCATTTGACCCTGAGAAAGGGATAATATCAGCAGGGCTCTGCGGATTCGACATAAACTGCGGAATCAATCTTATCAGGACAAATCTCGAGGACAAGGATATAAAAGAAAAAGGACAGGAAATAGTGAATGCACTATATGATGCTGTGCCAGTCGGTGTCGGGTCTAAAGGAAAGCTGAGGATCAGCGAGGAAGAACTTGATAAAGTACTCGTCGATGGAATGAAATGGGGAGTTGCCAACGGGTATGGTGTCCCTGAGGATATTGAGAACACTGAAGAGAACGGATGCATGGAAGGTGCGGATCCTTCAAAGGTGTCTGATCTTGCAAAGAAGAGAGGAAGGCCACAGCTTGGTACCCTGGGTGCAGGGAATCACTTTCTTGAGATACAACGCGTCGATGAGATATATGATCCTGAACAGGCAGGAAAATGGGGAATAGAAAAAGAAGGACAGGTCATGATCATGCTGCACTGCGGCTCGCGCGGGCTGGGGCATCAGATCGCAACAGACTATCTTAAGATACAGGAGAAGGCAGTCCAGAAGTACGGCATAAAGCTTCCTGATCGGCAGCTGGCATGCGCTCCTGCGAACTCTCCTGAAGGCAAAGATTTCTATTCTGCCATGAAATGCGCTGTGAATTATTCTTTTACCAACAGACTTGTCATGACACAGTGGATTCGGGAAACATTCGAGAAAGCGTTTGGCAAGAAATGGAGAGACATGGACATGCATACCATATATGGAATATGCCATAATATTGTGAAGAAAGAGGAATTTGACGGCAGGGAGCTGTTTGTGCATCGAAAGGGCGCTACACGGAGCTATCCTGGAAAGCCAGTCCTGATTGCAGGTTCTATGGGGACTGCTTCATATCTTTGCGTCGGAACTTCGGAGGCGCTCGTGAAGACTTTTGGTTCATCTGCTCATGGCGCAGGGCGTGCGATGTCGCGGAAGAAAGCGATCGGCAGCTTTCAGGGAGAGAAGATATCCAAAGAGCTTGCAGCTGATGGGATTGTCTCGAAGGCACCCTCGTGGAAGAGCCTTGCTGAGGAAGCTCCTCAGGCTTATAAGGACGTGGACCAGGTGATTGAGTCAGTGCATGGGGCAGGTATTTCCCGAAAAGTGGCAAGGCTTACTCCTCTTGGTGTCATCAAGGGGTAGAAGGCTTCTTTTTCTTGTTATATTAATTATATAAGGAATATTAATAATATAATCATGCTGTTTTTTGGCCATGGCCGAAAAGACAGAAACACTCGAAGAACGGGTCAACAAAAGCATGGCAAAATTCGGTGCATTGGTGTTTGCTCCAGCAAAAGCACTGGCTATCGGCGCAGGGATGCTCTATGATTACTGCAACTCAAAGAGCATGCTCCAAAAAATAGGTGATTTCTTCTATTCATTGATTCCTGGTATCCGCGATGATGTCGCTGCTGGCAGGGTCTCTCGCAATATCTCTGAAGCAGTATATGATATTGCCGGAACAGCTGCAGATTATGCGCTAATCCCATTGTCAATCGGGGCTTCTTATTTTCTTCCTAAAAAGAACTCGAAAAATGAGAAAGTGCAGGCTGCAAGAAGAATTATCGGGGCCCCTCTTATCTATGCTGGACTTAGCGCACTTGAATACCCTATCAGATATGCAAAAGATATTCCGTGGGACAAGGTAGTTTCTAATTTCACAGAATATGGGCCAGATATCCTGTTTGGGATGGGTGAGATGGCGATGGGCAAACTTCCATATATAGCTCTTTGCGCAGCTGCTGCGGCAGGGATGCATTATATCCCAAAAATCGCAAGATCAGCATATTCAAGATTTAAAAACAACAGTTTAGGGTTGAGTGCAGAATCTGGCTGAATGTTATCCTGATATCCGATATGTTTAAAAATAAATTTTGATTCTCCACAGGAGTGAAATCCGAGAATAAGGCTGTTTGTGAAAACGGGATAATCAGCGCCAGCTTCAATAAGCATACATCTATATCTTCAGCAGATTCTGCAGTCTTTCGAAAAGCAGAAAAAGATGCAAACAGAGCACGCGAAAGAGGCCATGGCCTGATCAGCCATCCGATATACAGAAGCGCTGGAGAAGAATTTCTTGGAAAGCCGATCGACAGGCTGAAATTCCTCTTTCCAATAGCCGGTGTCCCGATCATAGTATATTCCATGCTGAATGCCATGCATTCCGGACTCAGGAAAGTGGCTGTCGTCGGAAGCCCTGAAGAAAGAATGGTGTTTGATTCTTTTGTTGAACATTTCGATCCTCAAGCAAGATATGGGACAGAATTTGTGTTCGGTGCTGAGCCGGATTCAACTGAAGAGCTGTCAAGGGCTGCGACTATCAGGTCCGGGTTCCGGGCACTTGACAGCCCACGAGGGCCTGTATTTTCGATTGCCGGCGACCTGCCTCTCATGCACACTATAGACAATGCCATAATGGATGCAGATGTAGGTCAGCATGTAGGTGTTTTTGACATGAATGCAAAACAGAACCTTGAAGACAGGATGCCTTGGGAACGTAACTTCTATCACAGGGTGTTCGGCTACAACGGAGAGGAGATCGATTTCAAGGAGCCAAATCTTGAGGTAGTGGATTTCTCTGCTACTGGTTTTTTCCCTTATGATGTATTCTATTCATCAAGAAAAGGCGGAGGTTTTGGAGTCGGATCTGTTTTTCGCATGGCCCAAAGAAGCCTTTCTCAAGGATATGCAGGAAGGTCAACCAGACTTTTCCTGACACTCCTCTTAAATCCCGGGATAATCTCTTCTGTTTCAGAATTTCGAAGGACTCGAATACTCAGAGTAGGTTATGACCTACTGAGTGGGCTTTCTGATGCTGCATTCGGAGGTAAGACAAAGATAAAATTCGAGCACAGAGAGCCTGCAAGACTCTATGATGTTGACTCCTTTGAAGACTGGCAGTGCTATGAACTTTTAGCTTCTTACAGCATGATGCAGAAGGATGATCCTGATGCAGGCCTTGCGATGGTCTACCCTCATGCCGCGGAGATAGCCGAATTCCGCGAAGAGGTGATGCCCGGACTTCGGGAAAAGATCCATCTTCTGAAAGTTTTTTCGGATTTTGCCGGGCATGTGTTTCAGATGTATGGACTTGGGGTGCCGTGCCTTTATTCAGATGACATAAGGTTTCCAGGGTATTGCGCTGAGAAGGGTGTTGAGAATGCATTTAGGGCATTTTCAGAACCAAGATGAGGTAATCCAAAAATATTTTAAAGCAGCGATTTTTTTGAACGTTACAATGGAATATAATTCTATAATCAAGCCACCGAAATCACAGAGGACTAAAGCAGGAAAGGTAAAGCTGCTTCCAGGAGAAGAAATCGGAGAGCATTCCACAGATAGCAAGGAAGAGCTGATCGTGGTGCTTGCAGGAAGCGCGACAATCATCGCCAATGGAGAAGAGACCATAGTTCCTGAAAAAAAACATCACTTCATACCTGAAGGGACTGTGCATAATGTCAGGAATGACACAGAACAGACGCTGGAGTATATATACATGGTCTCGCTTCTCGACTAAATATCAATTATCTTGCCCTCTTTTCCGACATTGAGGACCCTGGTCCTGCCAATCTTCTCCTCTATGCCTTCTGCCTCATGTACATGACTGCAAAGAAGAAGGTCTGGCTTGAACTTTTCCACTGCCTTGAGCACACCATCAGAACCAGGAACGAATTTCGTGAGCTTCTCCATCTTGGTCTTTGTCGGATGGACATGGGTGACCATTATCTTCTTCCTTAAGTACTTTATCTGCTCAAAACCCTTCCTGAGAAGATCATAAAGCTCTTTTTCTGAGACAAAATTTGGGCCTATGTTTGCTCCGCCTGCACCGAATATCCCGACGTTCTCATATTTGACAGAATATCCATGTATGTTCTTCACACCATAGAACTCTGCCAGAAAATCTGCAGTTGCCACTGACTCATGATTTCCTGGGATTAGAAGAACCTTCTTGTGCTTTTTCTTGAACTGGCCGACAAGGTTTGTGGTGTCTGCATCGAACTGAGTTATGTCGCCGCAGAGTATCACAAGGTCAACTTTTTCCTTTTCTGCCTTGTCTGCAAGCTTCTTTGCCAGCCCCTGGTCGCCGTGAAGGTCACCGAATGCAAGTATCTTCATTTTCTCTCAATTATCTTCTCCTGCTCATTGTCAAGATGGACCAAAGCAGAGGGATGGCCCTTTATGTCACCTGCATCTATCATAAAATCAACATGCATTGATAACTCAGGCTCGATATCCTCTGGATCCGATATTATATTATGGCCTGATATGTTTGCTGATGAGGTTATTATCGGAATGCCCAAGTCCTCGACAGCCTCAGAGAACCAATGATCAGGTATCCTTATGCCGATTGTGTCTCTTTCTGTGACTTTTTTTGCCACTGAATCGTGTTTCTTCTTGTTCATTATCAAAGTATATGGTCCTGGAAGCTTTTTCAGCCATGAAACCGCCTTGTGGCCATGGTCGCAATTCTTCATTATCCAGTCCTTTCCTGGAGCGATCACTGAGAACGGCTGGTCTGTCTGCTTGATGACTCTCAACCTTTCCACTGCTTCTTGATCCTGCGCATTGCAGCCTATCCCATATACCGTGTCTGTCGGATAGATGAAGATCGCACCTTTCTTAATCTTGTGAAAATAGATGTGCTTGTTTGCCATGAACTCCTCTTTTGTTATGATGTCCATTGCCATTCAATCCGGGAAGAGAGGAGAGTATAAATATCTTTGTTTTATTTTCTGAGATAAAACAGAATTTTGTTTCAGAATCATCAAGATAATATGCACCGGGCATATTTTCAATCTATAATAGGGCTCAGTCAATTTTATGGTGCTAATTATTCCAGATTCGAGCCGTCGAATCCGCAATCCCCAGAACTCACCAATAAACTAGGGCCAAACGCCCATAAAAATTAGATTAGATATCGATTCGAAGCGGTGAGTTCTGGTCATCTGGGCCATTTGCTACGGCTGATTTTTTTGCTATGCATATTCTTGCAAAATGGCAGTGGCTCTGCAGCAATTCGTGACATGACGTGCAAGCAATCGTATAGCTTCGCAAATCCTTTTTGGCCTAGAAGATGATCAGCAGCTTGATTCTGACTAAGCCCGGTGGATGGGCTTAGTCATTTTTATGGTCCTAATCATCTGGGCCATTTGCTACGCCGGTTTTTTTGCTGTGCATATTCTTGCAAAATGGCAGTGGCTCTGCAGCAAAATCGTGACATGACGTGCAAGCAATCGTATAGCTTCGCAAATCCTTTTTGGCCTGGAAGATGATTAGCACCTTGATTCTGACTAAGCCCTATAATAGTAAGTTTTATTAAAAAAATAGTGATCTCCTGAAAATGTGAACACAGATGAACAGGATGAAAACAAAGAATCACGGGCAGGTCGCCATTATTGACTATCTTATAGTGCCTGAAGAGTTCTCACTTGATGGACTTGTCGGAAAACTTGGGCTTTTTGCCTATTCAACATACGGCCGGACCATACAGGCTGATTCATTCTTGAGTTTTTCAGACGGGTATGTCAATCTCAATGTCTATGAGGCGACAGATCCTGCGCGTTTTGCTGCACTTCTGGAGAACGGACCTACAATCCCTGAAGGCTATCGAGAGGTACATGTGTGCGTATCAGGAACCTCAGATGAAGCAGAAAGGATAAGCAGGGAGGCAGCAGGGATGCTCGAGGATGCAAGAACCCTTGATCTAACACAAGGAGCCAAAGAGAGGGAAGCATTGTTTGCATATAGATGGAAATCAACATTTTCTGAAAGAAGATTCTTTGAAGAACATTTGAATATGGCAATGAGGCTTACTGATGTCGTCGATGCAGAGGATATCCAACTGCAAATGGGCCCTCTTACACTGATGCTTGGGCAGTATATAAATGCACAGTGCTTTCCTGCACCACAACAGAGATGCCTGTATTCTATCAGGGAAATCAACCGAAAAGAAGGAATATTTGAGGGGAAAAAAGCAAGGGTTTCATTATTTCACCTGGCTGGACCTGTGCTTTCCGGAATATACGGGGCAACATGCGTGCTCCCTTTCGAGTCAGGGTGTCCTGAGAATGAGACCAATGTCTGCAACCAGGCTGAATCATTCTCTGGATTCTATCTGTTCCCTGAGAACCTCATATTCGGCGGGTCAAGACATGCTGAAGCTGAAGCTGCACTGTCTTCGCCTGGAAGCTGCATCACTTTCCATGGCAACACAATGCCCAGCTATCAGTGGCAGGATGTGGAGCAGCAGGTCAGGACAGGACTTGTCGGAAAACCCATGGGAAGAGATATTGCTGCAGGAAACATGGCTGATATAGGGTTGCTGGATGCAGAAACTAAGGAAGGGATACAAATTGGACCAGAGCATATGGACCGAATAGTGTCATTGACAAGGCTTGCTTATGATTCTTATGCAAAAGACATCATCTGAACAGAAATCATGCTCTCCAGACACTGATGCCCGGCTCTGGGATGAAAAAATAATCGCCAAACACCCTGTCATGATAATGACCTTCAGGCCTGCTGGAATAGTTCTTCGGGTCATCTACACTGAATGGTATGAAGCCTATCTTCTCTATCAACTTTTTGGGCAGCTGTGTCATGTAGAATACTTCGAAATCTGCTGAGCCGTGTATCAGATGGGCTGCTGTTCCGAGCTCCTGGGCAAGCTTGGTGCCTGATTCGACAAGCTGTTCAATCCTTTCTTTTCCGCAATACCCAAATTCCTCTATCAGCCGGTCCTGGGTAGGGTTCTCACCGAGCCGGCTTATTCCAGGGGCTATCACCATGAGCTCGCTATTGGGCCCTAATGCAGGGGTTGTTCTGTAGATCGCCTTGTTTGCGAGCCAAAAGGATGTGTATCTCTCTTCATCAAGATATACGACAATGCGGTGCTGGATCGAACCCAGATGCCTGTCCTTTAGGGTCTGGCAGGCATGATGGAATGCATCCTTTTGTCCGATAAAGATATTTTCGCCTGCCTGCATCACATATATAACAGGCAAGCCGGCCATGGAGACTGCATAGTTCAGCACAGACCTTACAGGGTTGTCTGCTTTTGAGAGTATATTCTTAAGACCGATGCGGGCACCAAGATAGTGGCTCTTGCCTATGAAGTCACGGCCGCCGCAGCCAATAGCTATGTTCTTTGTAAAATTCGAGTAGCCAGTAACCTCGTGCGGGACCACCTCACCTATCGAAATCACCAGGTCATATTCGAAAAGATGTTCTGAGAGCATAAAATCAATGGACATGCTGTGTCCTGTCAAACGCTCGGCCTCATCTCCTGAGATCGTGCAGACGTGCTTCACCCTATCCATATGGTCGTGATGTAAGAACCTGGCCAGCGGGATTGTGCTGAATTTCTTTTCCAGCTCATCCGGTGACATCCTCCTGTGGGTCCCAAGCGCAGGCATGACATGTACCAGATTATGGTTGTATGTCAGACCATGGTAAAGCTGCTGTGTCAAGTCACCTGAACCCGGCCTTGTCCTGTCTGACGGAACAAGGAGAATCCGCTTTGTGGTATGTTCCCTTATCAGGTCATCTATCATGGACAGACTGACCTCCATCTGCGGTAATACTTTTGGGTCTTTGGACAGTGGATCGGCACAATCTTTGGGTATTTTCTTCTGTCTATTCCTATGCCGCTTGCGAGAGCTGCTGCACCTCTTGCTGACTGAAAACCGTCATTGTCATAATATATCTCAAACGGAAAGAGCCTTGCTGCTATATCCCGCAGATATGGTGATCTTGAAATCGGCTTTCCTGTCATGAAGACCTGTCCTGCGCCAGAATCAATCCCTTCAGACAGATACCTGAGGCTGCACATGACACCAAATACCATGGCATTTAGGTATTCTTCCTTTCCAGGATGCAAGACAATATGCTTGCTGCCTAACCCAGTGAGATATGAAAAATCGTCGCATGAACCGTCGCGCTCCCTGAATTTTCTCGGCCTGCAAAAAAGATTAGGAACCTCGGCAGCCTGGGTTGCAAATATCCTATAGAGACTTTCCTTAGCTATGCTGCCTGCTGAAGCTGAGGCATCGAAGACGTTCGCACCGTTATTGCCTGCCCTTCCCTGGACAAAGTAGGCTTCACCATTCGATGAAATAAGCGGAATCGTAAAAGCACCTGGCAGGTCAATCATGAAACCAGGGCTGCCCATTCTTGCTGCAAGAGTGGTCTCCAGCTTCAGGGTAAGGAAATCGTCTGGATAGCTGAACAAAGGATATGATGACACCCCATCCAGAATCCCTGGATTTATCCTCATATCCGAGAACCTGAACCGGGTGAACATCTGGTCGACCGGGGAATATACAGGAGAGCTGCTATTATCAACGATAATCGGATCAAATTTTCCTTCCAATCCAGATAAAGCCAAAACATCCCTGTCCAGCTCTATCGAACCTCTTGCCAGGGATTCCAGGTCCATCATGCCAGACATGAATGCATTCGGCAGAGAATCGACCAACCGGCCAGTAAGCTGATAAGTCAAATATGATGGAAGGGAAACAATCGATTCCACTTCAGCTTTCATGCTTTCCATTGCCTGATAGACAGTTATCGCCCTGTCACTTCCCAAGACTCCGTTCCTGGTTATCCTGTCTGCCAGATCCTGTTCTGGGTTTACCAATACGATAGGGTCTGCGAATGTGCGCAGATCATGGCCCTGCCTGTCAATCGGGACAGGCTTTCGGTCCTTGTCCAGCAAAATCGTCGTCTGCCCTATAGACGCAAAAGACATGGCCCTGACATCACCGGGCTTTAGGCCCTTTTCATACATCATGCCAGTGACATTCGCAAAGAGATAATAGAGACTCTCGATGACCTTTGATGTATAGAGCCTCCCGGCTGAACCAGTGGAATAACTGTATTGGGTCTTGAGTACATCTGCTCCGCTATCATCCACCAGAACTGCCCTCATAGAGGTTGAACTGATGTCAATCCCCAGATAAAGATCATTCTTTGGCATCTTCCTAGGTTATCCTTTCCTTCGGATACTCAAACGAAGGGATGTGGAAGACCCTGCCGTCCTTCTTCAGGCCGTGCTGGCCGAAGCCGTCCCGCATCAGCTGGATAAGCGAGGTGGAAAGCCTCAGGTTCTCGCTGGCAGTGTAATAGTCAATCGCAGAATGCAGACAGGGCACAGGAGCGTATGCCTTCAATGCAAGACGGGCCACAGTCTTCGCCGGCTCAAAGCCTTCATGCACGCGCCTTCTCAAAGATTCCGCATCCACATATATAGGGGCGTCTTCTCTTTCCAACGCCTCTTCTAAATCATTGAGAAGGAATGACTGGAGGATGGAGCCGTTCTTCCAGACCCTTGGAATCGCTTTTAGGTCCAACCCATAATCGTGCTTCTGGCTGCCTTGTCTTAAAAGATTGAATCCCTGGTTGTAAGCCATTACCCTTCCAAAAAAAAGAGCCTTCTGAAAACCCCATTCTCCCATCACCCTGAACTCTTCACCCAGGTCCTTTGCATTGCTGTAGTGCCTTGCTGCGCTTCGCTGAACAGTTTCCTGCGAGATGATCCTTGCATTGACTGCTGCCTGCAGTGTCGGCACTGCCACCATAGGATCAAGGGAATATGCCTCAAGAACTGTCCAAAGACCTGTGCCTTTCATCTCTGCTATGTCGTCAATCACGTCTGTTAGATAGCTGCCTTCTCCTGAATCAGAGATATTTCCATGATCATCCATCCTCAGTCTCAATACATGCGATGCCAGACCCATCAGATATGACTGGGCATCGCTCTTGTCATATAACTGGAACCTGGAAGATATCTTCTCCTGGCTCATGCCGCCTCTTACCATGACATCGTACATCTCTGCTATCAGCTGCATGTCTGCATATTCGATGCCATTGTGGACCATCTTGACATAATGACCTGCAGAACCCCTGCCCAGAAGCCGGGCGCACGGCTCTCCCCTGTATTGTGCAGCTGTCTCCTCAAGAACCGGCTGGATCTTCTCATAAGTCTTTTTCTTCCCTCCTGCCATGATGGAAGGTCCAAGAAGAGCTCCCCGGGCTCCGCCGCTTATTCCTGCGCCTATGTATCCTATACCTCTCTCTTCGAATTGGGCCATCCTCCTGTCTGTGTCTGTATAATGAGAATTCCCTCCCTCAAGAATGACTGAATCAGTCCTCAAGCGGTCTGACAACTCAGACAGGACAGAATCTGTCGGAGCACCTGCTTTTATCATGAGCCAGTGCTGCTTTCCGTGATCTGCTGCAATGTCCAGATTGTCTGTGAGCCTCACATTGCGCGGGACTCCCTGCTCCATGAAGCGGTCTATCTCCTCATGGGACCTGCTGTAGACAACAAGGTCATGCCCCCTGGATGCTATGTTCTTTGAGAGATTGATGCCCATCGGGCCCATTCCATAAACAGATATCTCCATTTTATCACCAAAAACATGAGAGGGCCTGCAGATATATCATTCTTCGTCTAATATTTCTTTTATAGATAAAGACTTATAAATATAACCTAATATGTATATATATTTTTAAAATATTATTATTTTTTTCAAAACATTTATATATTTCTTATGCTATTCTTATACATAATGATACGAAAAGTGATACAACAAGGGCCAGGCACCCTCATGGTGAGCCTGCCCAGCAAATGGGTCAAGAAGAACGGAATCTTGAAAGGACAGGACATAAACGTCATGATGAAAGGCAACATGCTTGAGCTTGCGACGCAGAACAACGGCTCCAGGTCAGTCACGCTTGACCTTGAAGGCATAGACCGAACATCGCTATTCCATTTCCTGAGATTCCTGTACAGGATAGGCGTCAATGAGATCGTCCTGAGATTCTCTGAGCTGTACACCCACTACAACAGGTGGGACAAGGCAATACCGATGCAGGAAGCGATAAACATCGAGGTCAACAGGCTGATGGGGATGGAGATTATCGAGCAGTCAGAGCATTCCTGCACACTCAAGTGCATGCTCTCTGAGGACCCAGAGGATTTTGACAAATTCCTGTCAAAGATATTCGTGATCATGAACAGCGCATATGATATTCTTCTGGAGCTGCCTGAAGACAATGAGGACCTTATACATATCCAGAACATGCATGACCAGATAACAAGACTGATATCATACTGCAAGAGGATCCTGAACAAGTTCGGATTCAGGGAATATGAAAAGACACCATATATAACATCGCTTCTTGATTCGCTGGAACTCATGATCGACATAATAGAAGATGTATTCAAAAAGACAGTATACGAGAAAAGAAAGATCACAAAGGCAATACTTCCAGTGGTCAAGAGGCTGAAGAAGATATTCAACGGATACTCGAATCTTTACTACAAATACTCAATTGACAAGATATCAAAGATGGATAAGTCCAGAATAGAACTTGAGACAACAATCGTCAAGGAAACAAAAAACATGGGAAGGGACGACCTTCTCATAATCGGAGAACTGCAGGTGATATCTGCTGTCATACACAGGAACTTATATCCTCTCAGCATGTCTCTGCACGGAACATGAGCAAATGAACTGCTTTTAATATTTTTTAGAATTCTGTTATCTTCTTTGTGCGAAGATAGTTGACTATCGTGGTTGTCCCTTCTGAACCGCCGGAGATCTTCTTGGCTGTTATGAACTTTCCGTCTGCCAGCTTCTTTATCTTGCGCTGGAAGGTCTTGTATGAGCCCTCGCCGCCCTCATCCCTGTACAGCTGGTAGAGGTCGCCGATCTTCTTTCCTGAATCCTTCTTCACCAATGCCAGGACGAACTTCTCCTCGTCGCCCAGCTCCTCGTCCTTGTTTACACTCAGAAAATCTAGCTTCTCCATCGCCTTTTTCACGTGCTCTGGAGTGATCTTTCTTGAGGCCCTTGCCTCTGCTGCATTCCCAGATTCCTTCATAAGATGCAGGCCTGAGCGGATGTCATGCTTCTCATAAGCCTTGGTCTTTATCATCTCAAGTGCCTCTTTTTCCATGACACCTGGATGGAAGGCAAGCTCTGCACGCTGACTGATTATCCCTCCTGTCTCCTGCTGGTTGTAGGCCCGAAACTCAAGTATCTCCGGCGCCAGCCTTGACTTTATCCTCTGCTCGACCCCAAGTATCCAGTCCTTTGAATTGGTTATCAGGACTATGGATTTTCGGTATATCCTCTCAAGTATCGAGTATATGAAGTCCATCTCCTCAAGCTTGTCGACCTCGTCAAAGCAGAAGACTGCGCATTTCTTGTTGAGCATTCGCTCGATTATCCGAAAGAGCTCTTCGGTCTTCTTGTTCTGCGTGAACTTGTAGCCGAGAGCCTCGCAGATCTGAACGATTATCTTGTAGCTGGTGTTCTTCTGCCAGCAGTTGACATATATCGCCACGACTTCCTCGTCACGTACCTCCGGGTCTTCCTCTATCTCCTCCAGCACCTTCCTGACCGCAAGGGTCTTGCCTATCCCTGGCTGGCCGGAGATGAAGATGTTCCTTCCGTCCCTGTGATTATACAATGGCTTTATGCATGCTGCCACCTGGCGCTGCTCCCCTTCCCTGTATTTCATGATCTTCGGAATATAGGAAAAATCAAGCGCCTCTGGTATCTTGAACAGAGTCTCATCATCCTTAAGCATGTCAGAAAACAATCCCATGATTCTTATGAATATATGATAATTTAAATAGATTATGATTATATTTTTGAAATTATTATGATGCTTCTGGAAAAATTTTGGCAAACTGCAGGATCCTGGGAAGAAATTCCAGTATATAATATATGTATACTGATGAATCGTTTATAACCTTTAGTATATGAAATAATCTTTCTGGTGCCTAAAAATCAAGATCTGACATCATGGCTGCGCAAAGGATGGTTTTGCTGCTGCTTTACATTTGGAAGTCTTGAGCCGCAGCTGGAGCAGAAGTTGTCATGGATACGAAGTCTTGTTCCGCAGTTAGGACAGAACCTGTAGTGCGGAACCTGCCTTGCATGGTTCTTGTGCATATGAAGGTCATGGTGATACTTCTTCTCATGCTGAGTATGGCGATAAGGAGAATGAGAATGCCGGGCTTTTGGCTTTTTTCTGGATGTCTTGACAATCACTGCGAATTTCCCCAGACCATAGATTATAAAGAAAGTGCCTGGAACAATGAAAGCCATAAGCTTGGGTGTGAAAGAAGATATAATTGTGACTCCTATACCAATAATTATGAACCAATACCAGTTAATTGACGCCATCATCACCATCCTGAGGTTCTTTTTTCTTTGGAACCCTTAGATATAATGCTAAAACCGATCCACATAAGACAACAAACAAGAACCCAAATACCCATAAATAATCTGCAAATTTATCAAATTTTCCATTTTCTTGGTCATCATCAGGAAAAACTGTGGTCTTAGGAGTCTCCTGCATAAGAACATCCCCTGATGCAGATATCTGGTGATCAAAACTAATCTTCTTGTTGTCTATTATGAATGTGAAACCAAGTTCAAATTCCTGACCTTCATTCTTCGGCACATCAAACCCTGCTTCAATCCACTTTTCCTGACCTGGCAGAAGCTCAAAAGATGCCGGCTCCTTCTGCTCTTGCATATATTCACCCGAGAGTGACCTGATCGAATAAGCCCATAGGACGTCTATCGGCGTGTTCCAGTCAGAGACCAGCTTAAGGCTCAAATTCCCTTTTTCTCCAGCTATGTATTCATTGTCCTGGACATCAAGCACTGATATTCCGGGAGTGCCAATCTCATAATCCTGAGAGGCAGAAATGTCCTGGCTATCGCAGAATGCATCTATATCAATTGTGTAGACCCCAATCTTTTCAGAAGGCATATTGAACCTGAACACATGCTCAGACTGGGAAGGTATAGCGCTTTTTTGCTCATCGAATCCATGGATTATCTCATCTTCCTCCATGATAGTGAGTTTCGCCCTAGATTTTTCCACATCCAGGGTTCCAAAATTATATACAGAAACATACAGATAAGTCTTTCCCTGTAATTCCAAAGGGTTTACCTTGAGCTCGCAGTGCGTGCCCTGCTGCGGCACGCCTATTATCAACTGGTTTATCAGGACTGGCTGAGAATATAAGAGGCTTTCGGTATCATCCTCTGGCTTGAGCTGAAGACTGATCTTTGCTGTGTGGCTTCCTGGAGATAGTTGATCGGGCATCGAAAGAGTGTATACGACCTCTCTTGAGGCCTCTGTCTTCTTCATCGTGAAATTGTTCTCTTCGAAGTATATATAATCTGCAAGATCACCACCCGCAGTCAGAATCACCTTCGCGTCCTTCTCTTCATTATTTATAACATTGAGAAGAATCTTCTGCTCCTTTCCAGGCTCAAATTTCAGGTACTTGAATGCAGGAGTTATACCTGCTGCAAACGAATCTGCTGCAAATATCACCAATATCACGAAGGCAAGTATCAGCGCGGTTCTTCTCATAGTTTCTCCCTCTTTTTCTTAAACCTGTCATATATAGTCCATATGGTGCGATTATCCCTATATAAAAGCTTTGATATTTCTACTAAAGACAATTGCTTCTTCTCGACCAGATATGCTACTATGCATTCCAGGATACTGTAGTTCCTGTCAGTGATAATCTTCAGAGGGATGTCAAATTCAGAGTATTCGAAAGAAAGCGGAATTTTTAGCTTTTCTTTTGCGTTTCTCAGGGTTATGTATACTGCCTGAGGGTTCCTTGCTGTTGCCTTTGCTATCTCTGTCAGCTTCATTCCCAGATTCTGCTTCAGATAGGTGGTTATGAGTTCGTATGCAGAGAGACCTTCATTTTGGAAGAGGGCTATCGGAACAGAGACTATCTTCTTCTCCCTGACAACACCGGTCATAAGTTCAGACATCCTGACTATGACCTCTACCAACTCCTTCTTGTCAACCGTCATCAGCTGATCGCGGAGGGCAGCCATCTTTTCCTGGGAGCTTCGGCTATTGTTTTCCTTTTCCCTGTCCTCAATGTAAGTCTTTTTATCCACTATATTCTGCCTCGAAGTATATTGTCGTAGATCTGTTGCCTGCCGGCTCTGCCTCTGGCACAAATAGACGTATGTCTATCTCTGCCTGATTCATTCCTGTGAAATTCAGATATCCTATCGCATGGGTACTGTTCACCGGAGATGTACCAGTTATGTTGGCCCATGCCATGACTGTGGAGAAATTGCTAAAGGAGTCAAAGCCAGGCAGATTATCTGCCTTGTACTGCAGGTAAGAGGTGTTCAGCGGTGCGTTCCTCCAAAGCGACCTGTTTGCATAGAGCGAGATGTTTACC
Source organism: uncultured Methanosarcinales archaeon (assembly GCA_964390375.1). Classification (GTDB taxonomy): domain Archaea; phylum Nanobdellota; class Nanobdellia; order Woesearchaeales; family DSVV01; genus CAYMIF01. The sequence goes on along the minus strand of CAYMIF010000032.1, from coordinate 7,376 downwards.
CTGACATTTCCCAGGTTCTGTATTATGAATGGTGAATAGCTGCTGTTAGTGGTATTGAATTCCTGCTCCAGATAGACCTCTGTGAAATTAGGGGTCTGGTTAACTGATATCATCAGGTATGATGCTATCGTGAAATTGGAATAGTTTGACCATCTGGATACTGTTTCGTTGCTGTCCCATGCGCGGACAGACCAGTTGTAGACCGCTTCAGGGTCAAGCTCAACAGACGGCGTGTAATTTGAGTCAGATATGTTGAGCCTGATCTCAGGAATAATACAGCTTGAAAGCGGAGCATTGCACTGCTCACGCTGTATCCAAAGCTCGTATAGCAATGTATCATTGTCCATGTCAGTCGCGTTGGACCAGTCGAAGAATGGCGTCCTGTCGTATACAGTATTGTTGTTGTGCGAAGGTCTAAGAAGTGAGATGTTCCACGGCACAGAGTTTTGTACCTCAATCCAGGATGAATTTGACCAGTTGGTATAGAGCTCGCCATCGAAGGCCCTTGCTGAACAGGTTATGTTGGTGTGCTTGAGAATCCCGTAAAGCGAGAGGTTTGTATAACACCATGAGTTGTTTAGGCAATAGACAGTCGTGTCATATCTGGATGTAGGTGTATTATTGAGGAACCATGTGAAGCTTATGTTTATGTCAGGTGACTGGAAGTCTGTTGCATTGACTGAACAATTGATCGACGTGTTGGAGGTCGAATTAGACGGGAATATTGTTACATTGCGTATCTCTGAGACATTGTTCGCTGTCCTTACATTCAGCCTGAAGGCTTTCCAGCCTATGTTGTCAGAAGTGTCATTTATAGTAATGTTCAGATAGTATACAGATATATTGAGGCCGGTGATATTAGTGAGATTGCCGGACGCATCGATCGTGAAGTTGGAGTGATTGACTGTCCATGAACCAGGCTTCACACCGAAGAGATCTGTGGCGTTGAAATCCTGGAAAAACACATCTCCTATAACAATGGACCTGTTGGGACCGCTTATTGCCGGCCCTCTTTCATGCACAACAGTCATGATGTAGGTGACGCTGTCCTGCGTGAAGTTTCTTGTCTTGTTGAATACTGCTGTGAAATTGTATGTCTTCAGAGAAGAGTAATTTGAATAATTGAACTGGGGCGATGTTCCGTTGTGAATCCTTGTACCGTTCTTGTAGAGCTCTATATAACCAGTATCAGGTACAGTCAGAGAAGCGGATATGTTTATGAAAGTGCCTGCTTCCAAGGTGTAGTTGTCGCTTGTGCTGTTGAAGGAAAGATTTATCACCGGCGGCCTTTTTGTTATGTTTATGAAATGCGTGACTGATTCTTCTGAGTAGTTGTCTGCCTCTGGATAGATATATGTGAAGTTGTAGAGAGCTGCTGAAAGATTGGCTATGTATACTGCAGGAGAGCCGTTTGCTACCTCTGTTCCATTCATGTATAGAATCGCCTGAGTTGCATCCTGGGTAATCTCTAGCCTGCCTGTGATGTTGAGGGTTGTGCCATATTCGTATGTTGCGTTGCCTTCTGTTCCGTTAATAGAGAGGTTGATGTAATGCGATGCCCTGCTCACCAAGTAGATGAACCAGTCAGTCATATTGGCCCGGCTGTATGAGTCATTGGCATGGAACCTGTAGGCAAATGTTCCTGCAGAGAGCGCTGAGTAGTTGTAGCGGTATTCTGAAGATGCGTTTCCTGTTATCGAATAGTTCTGTAAAATACCTGTGAAATTGTGCTGTATCCGGACTGTGTCAATCCCTATTCCTGAATCAATCCAGGTTATGTTGAACTGGTATCCCTGGGTCGGGCTGTAATTGGCAGGAGTGGCAGGGTATGAAACATTGTTTGACCATGCAGGCGGCAGGAGGTCCAAAATGAAGGTCCTTGTCTCAGAAGTAACAGAGTTGTATTCATCATCCCAACATGTTATCGAGTAGTTATGCATCCCGTCTGAGAGGTTATATATAGTGTAATTCATGACTGAAGCGTTCCTGACTTCTATGTCAGATTGATTTATTGAGCTGTCTAGTGTTATGTTACAGCTGATATTGAGGTCTTTGTTGTCTGATGCTGTCCAGTTGAAAGTGATGTTGGAAACCGGTTGCATCGATTCGTTCTGAGGATCGTAGAGAGTTATATTAGGCCTCTTATTGTCTGATGTCAGGGTGAAGTTCCATGTCAGGTTGATTGGTCCGTAGCTTTCGTTGTCATATGCCTGGACTGACCAGAAATACAATGAATAATCCGGAAGCGTTCCTGTGTAGTTGGTATCAAGCAGAGTGATGTTTAGTTCTGGTGTTGAAAGAGCTGAAGAGTTGTCAACCAGGAGATTATACCACAAGGTGTCGTTGTCCTGGTCTTTGGCATTGGTCCAATTGAATGGTACAACCAGCACTGTCTGGTTGATGCCTGAGGCTAGCTCGAGCAGCGTGACGTTTGACGGTATCGAGTTCGAGATCTCCAATCTGGTCGAGTTCTTCCAGCCTGAGCTGTTTTGGCCTACTTTCGCTTCTGCTGAACAGGTGAGATTGGTATGCTTCGTGAACCTCGGCATCGACATGTTGGTATAGCACCAGGTGTTGTTCGTGCAGTAGACTGTTGTGTTGTAAGAGTAATCAGGTGTCTGGTTTATGTACCATGTGAATGATATGTTCAGCTGGGTGTCCTGGTAGTCGACTGCAAGAACTGAGCAGTTTATCGATGAATTGACAAATGCAGGTGTCGGGGTTATGTTTATCATGGAGATGTTTGGCAATTCAGGCTTTACTTCGCAGATGTCTGGATAGGAATTGTTGTCAAAGTCCACGAATGCACATATTCCTGATTCTCTCTGGGAGCATACGAATACGGCCGCAGTCTCTGAATCAACAATATCTCCGTCTGTTGTCTCCTGGACCCGCACGAAGATCGAATAGAGACCGTCCTGCAAACCAGCCAGGGAGACTGTGTCGTTGTAGCAGTGATCTCCGGTTGCCGGGAAGCTTTCGAGAACTGTCTCGTTTCCAGATGAATTCCTGAGAATCACCTGACATTCTCCTAGTGCGTCAGATGCTACTATGTTGTAAGATGCATTTACTGTCAGGTTCTGTGCAGGAGTGTAGAACGGCAAAGACTTGTTTATGGTTATTGTGTCTTTTGTCGGGATTATGTTTACTGTATACTGAACTGAGTCGTTTGAGCCGTTGTTCTGGTAATAGTCCTGCGGTGTCACGTTTATCGTGTAGAGGCCTTCTACAGTCGGCGAGAATGCTGCCCTGCAGTTTGTTGATGCTGCCGGCGTGAAGTCTTCTGCACCAGGGCCATCGATTCCCCAGAAGCATCTGCCGAGCTGATTGTTGTCTGATATGTTTGCCCTTATGTATACAGTTCCTGCGTATGGCACTCCGGTGTTGTTCGGTGCGACCTGGATCATGTGGACTGCAGGTGTAATGTTCTCTACTACCTCATGCTGGATGAAGTTGTTGAGAGAGGTCTGAGCGCCAGATGCTTCTGTGTAGGTTATCTCATAGTCTGTCGCTGGCATGGTGCTGTTTGACTGTATCAGGAATGAGACAGTATACCCACCCATGGATGCATTCGACTGAAGCATGAATCCCTGAGATGTCTCTGATAAAGTGAAATTATTCTTGGATATTCCTGCAATGTATGCTGTAGTATTGTCAAATGCAGTCTTATTGAATGCACCACCAACCGCAGTCCCTAATGTCCATTCTGCACTTGTCGATGAGCCAGTCATCCTGAATGTTATATTATACCATGCACCAAGACGGACCGTCTCCCTATTGTCGACAATGGATGCTGTTGCGACTGAGTTGAGCAAGACTGAGCCTGAGTGTATCGGTAGTGTTATGGGTGCTGTGCCTGAGATTGTTGTCAGATCGCATGCTGAATTGCATGATGTGTCATAACAGTCGATGTTTCCGTCTGCGTCATTGTCGAATCCGTCGAAGCAGTCTGATGCTGTGGATTCTGTAGCTCGGCAGTAGACAGATATATTGTTTACTCTCCCTCCTACCCTGTCGTCGCAGTCTGCATGATCTGCGCAGTCGGTCCCGCCCTGTACATCGTTGTCAAATCCATCATAGCATATAGTCTCCCCAGTGTCTTCGCAGAGATCTCCGTATGCATTTCCGAGCATTAAGTCGCAGTCTGGATCTGCACAATCTGTTCCGTCAGCATAATCATTGTCATCTGTATCGAAGCAGGAATCCCATGTGATGTTCTCTGTGTCGTAGCATGGGCCCTGGGTACAGAGGCCGAACTGCTTGAAGCAATCAGTATCTGAACAGTCGATGGGTCCATCAGCATCATCATCAAGGCCGTTCGCGCAGTACTTGCCTGGCCAGTCGAGATTAATGAAGAAAGACCCGGTAGCATTGTATTCCTGGTCAAGACAAGTCTGGTTCTCATCATAAGGATTGGTGATTCCGAGACAGTCTGGATCCTCGCAGTCTATACCGGTGGAAGAATTGGCGTTCCATTCTGAATCATTCCAGTAATATGCATCCATGTCATTGTCGATTCCGTCGAAGCAGTAAATCGCCTTGACTGACTCGTTCTGCGGAGTGAGAGTGGCATTTCGGCAGTCATAATCATCGTAATCAGCATCCAGTGAGTAAGGCACTCCAAAGACAGCCAGATATTCTGTGGTGTTCAGGGCCCAGTTCGGATTTGGCATGGTTGCTGCGAACCGGTCATAGTCATTGTCGAATCCATCTGAGCAGTTTACCTCCCTCTGCAGCTGGCACTCGAGGCCGTTGGATAATATCGTTCCGTTGCAGTCCTCGTCTGGATTATAATCATTTCCGTAGCCGAAGTAACCCCCCCACCTGCAGTCGGTTCCTGCGCCATGGCTGCTGTTTGCGACATAGTTGTTTGTGTAGTAGCCAGTTATCGTTATCGCGTCCCAGTCGTTGTCATAGCCGTCGTCGCATGTTGCTCCTGTTTCTGCCGAAGCGTTGTTCGCACGGCAATATGCGTTGCAGTCGTACTCTGCGTATGCAGGGGTCGGCATGGTGGTGTTGGAGGCAAGCCTGGTCATCTCACAATCCCTGAGCTGGAGTGCGTCGTTGTCGAATCCGTCTGAGCAGTTGGTCTCGTATCCCCATGTGCAGAGCTGCGATGCTGAGCTTCCGCCAATAGAGCCGTTGCAGTCTATGTCTTCGCAGTCCATCAGGTCTGCTGTGAATCCTGCAGTATATTTCGTGCCGTTGTTCTCGATCTTCTGACTGCCAGAGGTATCTGATTCTCCTACTGTGTAATCCCAGTCGTTGTTGAGGCTGTCATTGCAGACAAGCTCTGTGATCGGACAGGCAGGGTCGTTGTGGAAGCAGTCTGAATCATGGCAGTCAGTGTAGTCTGTTCCGGCGAGATAGTCGTAGTCATTGTCGTACTCATCTGTGCAGTTGATCTCTGTTGCGTAGTTGCAGAGGCCGGACTTGCCTGCACCAAACTCGTTTGTCTGACTAGAGTTTCCTGAGATATTGTCACAGTCAGGGTCAAAGCAGTCGTAGGAGTTTGCCCATGTCCCCCCGAGATAGTCGAAATCATTGTTGGCTCCATCGCCGCATCTCCCTCCAGGATCGTCTGTGAAAGAAGTGTTCTCTGCCTCGTCCAAATTGTCCAGACCGTAGCTTTCATTGAAGACCGCCACAAAGAGGTCCGGGCTTCCCTGATTGTGGTCTGTTCCGAAAGCCAATTCCAGCTTAAGTGTCCTGTTCTGGTTCACAGTATCATTGAATGAGATGTTGAATGTTAGGTCCAGAGTACCTGTGAAAGGTGTAGCGAGCCTAGTGTGAACGACATTGTATGTCCCATCACCAACAGGTACAATCTCTGTTGTTCCGCCTCCATCCTCTTCACCATAGACTGAGGCATCGCTTACATTGGTCAGGTTAAATATAGAGATCGAGAACTCTTTATTGTTGAGGTCCTGCCTGAGCCTGAGCTTGAAGACTCCGTCTGTCGTGTTAGTAGTATAGGTATAAGATACAGGAACATCATAGCCTGCAAAGGAAGATGTGAATGTCGCGTAGTTGTTCGGATCATCAGTAGCCGCAGAGTATCCGAAGAAATAATCAACTGGATCGCATGTAGGGAACGGAAGTCCGCGGCACAGCGGGTCAGTGCATTCTGAACCTGCATTGTTGAAACAATCTGCATTGACCGCAATCCCGTTTCTCATCCTTGTCGCAAAGACCGTATCCTCTTCAAATTCACATTCTGCAGAGTTGTTGAAATATTTTCGCGGAGCTGCTGCACAGGCAACGGCCCTTGTTATCTCATCATCTCCCCAATAGACAGCTGAATGAGTATAAAGCCTCACTGTGAAATTCTCCTTGTATAGCAGCTGGTCTGCAGCATTCCTCCTTGAACAGTTCTTGATTATCCATGGTATATAACCAACATCACCATCCTTGATTATGGAATCAGAGGAACGTATCGTGTAGTTCAAGGAATAGTTCTGCTTGTCTCTTACCACGCCTGTCGCATTGACCACAAGGAATGAACCGTTGGCTACCTTTATCATGCAGGATATGTTATCTGTCGCCTCTATCGTCAGGTTCTCGAACTTAATCGAAAAAGTGCTGATATGCGTTCCTGATAGAGACGAGGGCGGCTCGAATACTCCTTCCGGATATATTATATCATCCCATGATGTCTTGATCGGCAAGGTCAGGTTGATCTTTAGGTTTGTTGTCAGGTTTGCCGATGCTTGGTCTGAGCCAGAACCATCTGAAAGATTTATCGTATAGTTTGAGTAGAAAGTGACATCTTCTATGCTGTAGTCCTGGGTGCTGTTCTGAGAGAACTCCAGAAGATACAGACGGGCTGTTCCGTCAGATGCTGTTGTGCTTGAATCATGCAGAGACATGTTTGACTGATAAGCATTCACAGGGAATCCTGCGACAGGGGTCGTGTTTGTGTAGTTCGCCTGGATGTCTGCATAATAGCCGACGTAAAGGGTGAAGTTTGAGCTCTGTATGGTTATGTTTGTCTTGTTGAATGTTGTGTTGTAGAGCCATAACGAGGAACCAACACCCATAGATGAGCCAGCATAGATGTCATCTGCATTTTGGACATCTATTATCGTATCATATATTGTGGCATTGAGGGTTCCTGAATCCATGTACAGACCATATGTGTTCGCTCCTGCACCAGATACAGTTATATTAGTCCTGTTTATCAATGTTCCATAGCTTTGTTCTGCAATGGACACCCCTGCAGAGTCACCCTGAACCGATATGTTGTTGTCTTCGAAGGAGTTATTGAGAGAGCCGGAATATATCGATAATGCATCAGACAATGAGCCCTTTGTTATTATTGTGTTCTTTATTAATGTGTTATGGCTGCTGTTATAGCTGAATCCAATGCCATGAGC
>CAYMIF010000031.1:24083-24513 GCA_964390375.1 uncultured Methanosarcinales archaeon | reverse complement strand
ATCAGCGTAGCAAATGGCCCAGATGACCAGGACTCACCGCTTCGAATCAATATCTGATCTGATTTTTATGGGCGTTTGGCCCTAGTTTATTGGTGAGTTCTGTGGATTGCGGATTCGACGGCTCGAATCTGGAATAATTAGCACCATAAAATTGACTAAGTTGTTTTTTAGTAACATTTATAAAAAAACAGCAAGTTCCAGAAGCCATGGCCTGCACGGTCAATTCCATTACAAGCCGCGGTCGCTTAGTCTGGCCATAGCGTTGGATTGCTAAAAGCTTTTGCGTTGAAGCAGCAATCGCATACAAAGATCCAATGTCCATCAGGGCACGTGGGTTCAAATCCCACCCGCGGCGGTTTCTTCTAATAAATGAACGGCTAAACAGATTCAATGGGATTTGAACATGCTCGTGAATCCCAGATTCACGGCA
>CAYMIF010000031.1:0-23983 GCA_964390375.1 uncultured Methanosarcinales archaeon | reverse complement strand
CAACGTTCGGGCTATGCCCTCAGTTGAATCCCACCCGCGGCGGTTTCTTCTAATAAATGAACGGTTAAACAGATTCAATGGGATTTGAACATGCTCGTGAATCCCAGATTCACGGCACAACGTTCGGGCTATGCCCTCAGTTGAATCCCACCCGCGGCGGTTTCTTCTAATATAAAATAAAGACAGGCTCCGTCTCAATCCAATCTTTTTATCTCATCGACACAACAGAGATCTCAACGCCAGGCCGCATCTCAAAATCCTTCCTGATATGATTATCTGGCATCTCATCAGGCAACTGCTCAGGGTCGCAGACAATGATGTCATATTCAGCCAGGTCTTTTGCTGTCGCATCATCCTTGCTTGGATATGCGGCGTTAAGGTCTCTACAGTAGAACGGAAGAGGCCAGTACTCATCAGCAATTATCAGAATACTGTGGGCTTCATATTCCTGTGCACGGGCCCTTATGTATTCTGCCAGGTCCTCTACCTCGTGGGTCGTGTGGACGTAGACCAAGGGGTTCTTCTCTTCATCAACATAGTCTACATAGTTTATGTTCCATGAACTGTAGGCTGTCTGGGCCCACAGAAGAGAAAGGATCACTATCAGGCCAATCCTGTAAGAGCTCTTGGGAAGTGCCTTGTATATCTTCTGGATGACAATCCCTCCCAGGAGTATAAGCGGAAGAGACTGGTATACTATGTTCCAAGGCGTCTTGTAGGGAATGTATGCTGAAATCATAAGCATGAAGATCGACCAATACAAGACATAGCCGTGGAAAAGACCGTGTGGGAGGAAGAGCCGCGCGAAAGATTTCAGCGCAGAGTTTTTTCTCTTTAATATGAGGCGGTTTGCGAGTATGAGGATAGAGACTATCAAAGGAATCAGAATGGATATCGTGATGAAGACCAGAATCGCCGGCTCTATCTCAGAGAAGAGGCCTAAAAAATAAGTCCATGGCTTGTTGTGGCCTGTGTCTGTGGTCTTCTCGAAATTATGGGTGAAGTTGTCCCATATCACACCCGGAGCCTGAGGAAGGCGGAAGAAGAAACTGCTGGCTAAGGTTATTGTGATTGCTAGCACTATAATGACAGGTATCGAAATCTTCAACCAGATTGAAACAGCCTCTTTTGTCGATGATATTGGAGAGAATATCCTGGACATAACCTTCTTGAATCTTTTCTCTTGAGAGATCAATTTCCATATCCTGATGAGCAGTATCATCCCGAAAAAAGAGCATGTAACAAAGGTGAACATATAAGCGACTTCCTTTATGAAGAACAATAAAGTATGCAGAGCTACTGTCGCGTAAAGATAGTTTGCGTTCTTAGTCCTGAGATATATGAACAATGTCGCCACGCAGGCCAATGAGACAAAAGCAAAATATGACTCGTGGAAGGCGTACCTGGAAAAGTATATTATAGTCGGAGAGACAGCCAGAAAAGCTGCTGCTGTTATGAATCCTGCCTTTCCCAGCTTTTTCCTCAGAGGAACCAACAAAAGCACTGTTAGTATCGACAATACTGCCTGGCCGACCCTGAGATTGAATGCACTTATTCCTCCGAGCTTGAATATGGCTGCTGTGACGTAGAAGAGTATCGGGCCGTGGGCATCGTACCAGTAGTCGAATGGAGTTCCGCGCATGATCTGGAAGATGAAATGAGTGAAGACCGCCTCATCATGATGCACCGGCCTCAGATCGAGCGCGTAAAGCCTTGTGAAGATAGTGATGATAAATATTATGACAAATAAGTAAGCTGTCCTGTCCAGCTTCCGGTTGTATCTTTTCATGATCTCTGAAAGTATGAGATATACCAGATAGAAGAAGACAAGGGTGTTTATGACTGCCAATATAACAGAGAGCTGAGGGACTGCGGCAAGTGTCTTGTGCAGGAACTGATTCGGAGCGGTCTTCCTGTAGACCGAGGTCAATACTATCGCCAGATTAGCAAGGTATGAAAGCGCAAGGACTATGTATACTGCAAGCAATGCCCTCTTCTTGTACAAGGAGACTGCCAGGAAAACAAAAGCCGGGAACATGTAGCGTTCATGAACACGCGTCGCCAGAAAATAGCTTGAGAATACAAGGAAGAATGATGCGAAATAGACAGAGAAATCATCCCTGCGCTTATGAAGATAAAAAAATACAAGAACCACTGCTGAAGCCAGAAGCAGAAGACCGATGAAACGGTACTGCAGGAAGGGGAGGAGGTATTCTGAATCAACCGGCGCGTTCACAAATGATGCCCTGCCTTCATTGGAATTTACAAGCCACCAGATGTTATAAGCATTAAGCGTGGTCTGCTGATATTCGTCGACTGCTCCTATATAGGCCTTCTTGACGACCGCCAGGCCTGAGCCTGTTGCTATGTTCGGCAGAAGTATCATGAAGACCACAAGCAGGGCTACAAGACCTGAACGAAATACCCTGCGAAGGCCGTGGTCTCTTAAGCCTACGAAGAGCAGGACAGGACCTATGACTATTCCCTGAAGCTTTGTCAGGACAGATACTGCGTAGAATATGAAAGACAGCTCCGGCCTCTTCCTGACTATGAAGAATACCGAGAGGAGCATGAAAAAAGTGTATACAGAATCTATCTGACCCCACCAGGAAAGATTGAATATCGTCCCTGGGTTGAATGCATATAGCAGCATGGCTGTGTATGCAGTACGAAATCCCTTCTTCTTCAGGGCCAGGAATATGACTATGCATGATGCAATGTCGAACATCGTCGGCGTGAACTTGGATATGAAGAGCTGGTCGAACCTTCCTGAGAACATATCCATGCGATGGAGAAGGCAATTTATTCTCAGGACATGGATGTAGATCGGCGGAGCATCTATCAGGGAATCATCGTATGCTCCGGAAATCCCCTCGTCCAATGCCCTGCAGCCCCAGAGATTCTGGTATTTTAAGTCTGAAGAATAGCCCTCTATACCGGTCAATGAGAACCTGAGGATCAGGGATAGCAGGAGCGCCACCGCTATTAGCGAGAATTGCAGCTTCTTCTCTTTTTTTGTGTCTTTTTTCTGGATTTTCCTATGCTTTCTTTGGGTCTTTTTCACTGTCATCGGATGCGCCTTCTCAACTTCATCAACTTTCTTAGGTATGTTATTATCGTGTCTGATATGTCAACCTTGCTGTCCCCGTCCTCAACCCATCTTACTGGCACTTCAGCAAGCCTGAAACCCTCGTAGTCTGCAAACACCAGCATCTCAGTATCAAAGAACCATTCGTTGTCATGAAGATATGGCCTGAGCTTTTCATATACATCCTTCTTTATTGCCTTGAACCCGCACTGGGTGTCGTTTATCATAACTCCAAGCGATAATTTGACCAATAGATTATAGCCTCTGGAGAGGACCTCACGAAAGAAAGAACGGGTTGTCCGGGAGCCCTTTTTAAGCCTTGAGCCGTATGCCAGGTCTGCTCCTTTCCTTATCTCATCTATGAGCCTTGGAAAAAAACGCAGGTCTGTTGAGAGGTCTATGTCCATGAAAGAGAGGATGTCGGCAGAAGAGGAAGACCAGGCTTTCTTGATCGCCCTTCCGCGGCCTTTTTTCTTTATCTTAAGAAGCTTGAGCCTCCTGTATTCCCTAACCAAAGATTCTGCGACCTGTATCGTGTTATCTGTAGAGCCGTTGTCTGCTATGACTATCTCATAATCATGCTTCAGATTCCTCTTCAGAAAATTCTCGAGCGTATGGACCGATCTTGCCAGGACCTTCTCTTCGTTGTATACCGGAAGGGTGATGTTTATGAGCATTTTTCAGAAGAGAGATGGAGATATTGTTTTTATAGTTTTGGAAAAACCGGCGCAGGCCTAACCCTGCCAAAAAATATATATAATAACTATGATACCATTCATACATGAAAATCGACAAGAGGCTAATATCACACGTCGCTATGGTTGCTAGACTGAAGCTTAGCGATGATGAGCTTGCGAAATTCACTCCGCAGCTCTCTGAGACATTGTCATTCTTCGAAGATATCGCCAATGCCGAGACAGAAGGGATAGGTATCAGCATGCAGCCTGTGCCGATGGCAGATTCGCTGCGGGAAGACAGGCCAATACCATGCCTCAGCCAGGAAGAAGCACTGCATAATTCCAAAGACAATAAAGACGGCTATTTCAAAGGGCCGAAAAGCGTTTAAGATGAAAAGAATAATGATCATCATGATGGTTTTGATCGCATGCCTCTCTTTCGGATGCAATCAGGGATCAATAACCGGAGAGAGCGTGAAGATAGTGAATATAGAAGGAAAATTCGAAGACGAAATGAATGGTGAGGATCAAGTGGCCACTGAAAACAGGATAGTCTCAATCGAGACAAACAAAGGCAGCTTCAAGGCCGTGCTCTACGAAAAAAGGGCGCCGGTCACGACAAAGAACTTTATCGAGCTTGCGAGATCCGGATTCTATGACGGGCTCTCTTTCCACAGATACGTACCTGGATTTGTCATACAGGGAGGGGACCCTAAGGGCGACGGCACAGGCGGCTCTTCTGAGAAGATCAAGCTTGAGATACATCCAGAACTCAAGCATGAGAAAGGCGCACTCGGGATGGCAAGGTCTATGCATCCTGATTCTGCTTCATCACAGTTCTATGTGTGCCTAGAGAACCAGACAGGACTGGACGGAAGCTATGCAGTTTTCGGAAAGGTAATCGATGGGATGGATGTGGTCGAGAATCTCCGAAAAGGAGATGTTATGGAGAAAGTCGAGATTCTGGAGGAGTGAATATCTTTTCCATGAAAATTTGTTTTTTGGTGATCGCATGGACGCGCTGAAATTCATAAGACAGGCAAGAGAAGGCGGGATAGACATAGTCGAACATACCCACAGGTTCCTAGCCGAGGCCAAAAAGATAAATGAAAAGAACCATTTCTTCAATACTATCTGCGAGGATGATGCTATTCTTCAGGCAAAAGAGGTGCAGAAGAACAACCGCGGCCGGCTGTGCGGGCTTCCGGTCAGCATAAAGGACTGCATCTGCGTAAAAGGGGTCGAATCCAGGGCAGGAAGCAAGATACTGTCAGGATATGAGCCTGTGTTTGATGCGACAGTCGTGTCCAGGATAAAAAAAGAAGGCGGAATCATCGTCGGAAAGACTGCGCAGGATGAATTCGGTTTCGGAAGCTTCTCTGTTAATGTGGGCAAGGGTTTTGAGATACCTAAAAATCCGCATGATCCAAAAAGGGTCTGCGGGGGATCTTCTGGCGGCAGCGCAGGGATAACATCAGCGATAGGTTTTCCGCATATCTCAATCGGACAGTCCACAGGCGGCTCAATCGCTGCTCCTGCATCATTCTGCGGGGTGTTCGGACTATGCCCTACATACGGCAGGGTGTCAAGATACGGGCTAATCGATTATGCAAATTCCCTTGACAAGATAGGACCGATCGCCAGGAACGCACAGGAGGCATCAGAGATGCTGTCAGTCATATCTGGGTATGATGAGCGAGATTCCACGTCACTGAACGAACCTGAGTTTCGGCATAATTTTCCAGGAGAGCTTAAGATAGGCGTGATAAAGGAAGGATTCTCCGAGGATATCGACCCGAGGATAAGGGAGCTTATCATGAAGAAGGTGAATGCAAGCGGGATCGCGTATGAAGAGGTGAGCCTCGATGCGCCAATCAGACACGGGATCCCTGCATATTACATCATCGCTATGAGCGAGGCCTCGACCAATCTTGCAAAACTGTGCGGGATGAGATATGGTGCTGCAGAACCAGTGAAAGGCAGCTTCAACCAGTATTTTACCAATGTCAGATCAAAATATTTTGGTGAAGAGGTGAAAAGAAGAATCATAATCGGGACATTCACCAGAATGGCCGGCTATCGGGATGCATACTATATCAAGGCGCTGAAAGTGAGATCGAAGATCATCGCAGAATACAAGAGACTGTTCTCTTCTTATGATGTCCTGGTCAGCCCTACAATGCCAATACTTCCTCCGAAAATAACTGAAGTGGAAAAACTCAGCCCGCTCCAGCACTATCAGATGGATGTCCTGACTGCAGGGCCGAACCTCGGAGGCTTTCCGCATGCAAGCATGCCTGTCGGCAGGATCGAGGGGCTGCCTGTTGGGCTCATGGGGATAGCTGATCACCTTGATGAGAGCAAGCTTATTTCTCTTGGAAAGATCATGCAGGAGTGAACAGATTGTCTTTTTAACAACAAGGTTTATATATAAGAATATCCTATAGGCAACTGTGATTATCATGAACAAGACCCTAAGACACATACTCATCATCGCAATCGCTGTGATGCTGATCATCTCGATGCTTGTCGTCTTTTCCTCTGCACAGGACGATGGAGAAGAGGGCGAGGAAGAGGACAGCGGATGCGGTTCCTGCGACTCGTGCGAAGGATGCAACAGCTGCAGCGGGGATGACGATGATTCCGATGACAGCTCTGATCAGGAATGATAAGATGCTGGTACAGCATTGAGTTGTATTAGACACTATTTTAGCTTTTTTAAACAAAAAAATTTAAATATCATAGTCCTAAGCCTAATTACAGGTGAGGTTCATGAACAAGAAAATAAAAAACATACTGATTCTGTTTGTCATTGCGCTTCTTATCATATCCATGCTAGTCATGTTCAGCGTGGCCCAGGATGACGATGATGACGATGATGGTGGATGCGGCTCATGCGACAGCTGCGATTGCGACTCATGCGACGGATGCAGCGATGACGACGATGAAGAAGACGAAGCAGACAGCTCTGCCAATGAATGAGCATGAAAAAATAAACTTTTTTCTTTTCAACTGCTCAATATTCCAATCCAGAATGCGAGATAAAAATGATTCCTTATCTTCCTAAAAAGACACTAGTCAATTTCGGCAAGTTCGAGATTTTCGGGAAGACATATTCTATCCGGATCGCGACCTATGCGTTCACCTCAATGCTCGCATTCCTAAGCGTGCTTTATATCGCTGTCAGAAAGCTGCAGAAGCAAAAGGAAGATGTGCGCAATTTCATATATTTCTTCATCACAGTATTTGCGTTCGGGATGATATTTGCAAGGCTTTATTTCGTGCTGTTTGTTGCGCAGCCCAGAAATCTCGGGTCTTTTGCGCGGCTTGTGTTCACAATCGGCGGTTCGGGAATCAGAAGCGGAGGGCTTATAGTCGGAATGATAATCGGCGCATACGTATTCTACAGATTCAGGAAAGTCAACATCTGGCGGTATTTGGATGCTATATGCATAGGGCTGGGGCTTGGCATCTTCATCGCAAGGTTTGGATGCTACAATGCAGGATGCTGCTATGGAAAGGAGACTGGATCTGTTCTGGCAATCTACCTTAAGGGCGATTTTCGGCATCCGACACAATTGTATTCGATGATAAACGGGCTTGTCCTTTATGTCGCGACATATTTTGTAGACAGATACAAGAAATTCGACGGGTTTGTGGCGCTTGTCTTTGCGATGATGTATTCTGCGACCAGATTTACAATCGAGTTCCTCAGGCATTATAATAACTACTATCTTGGGCTGACATCGACACAGATTCTCCTTGTTGCGGTGTTTTTTTGCTCTCTTGGAATCATCTTCTACAGGACGAGAAAACTGCGAGAGGGAGAATGGGAAAAGGACAAAAAGAGAGAAAAGACAGCAGGTAAGAAGAAAACCAGAAGGATGCCGCGCTGATCATCTAAAAGAATGCTGGACCGTCACTCCGATCACCTTCATGAGAAATATGAACTTGTCAAAGAATGTTTTTTCGTATGACCTTCTCAGTATATAATCATCCTTCTTTATCTTCTTCATGACATATTCATACCTAAGGCAGTAGATGTAGAATGATATCCTTTCTCCCCTGTTTTTCAACCTTTTTGCCATCTTTTTTGATGACCTGAAAATCTTTTGGGCCCTGTGCAACCTATATCTGACCCAGGAGCGGAAATCGTATGAGTCAAGATTCTGCAGGTTTATCCTGAATGCTGCCAGTTCTTCTTTTGGGATGTTTATGAAACCCTCGTCAATATCCTCTTTGAGATCCCTTAATATGTGCACAAGATGTGCTGCGAAAGCTGCCTTTGTGAGGTGATTGGGATTTTTATTTATCGGAAATCCGCTGGAGAAATAATGGACTCCCTTAGCATAGCTGTAACCAATGTCTTTGGAATAATCCATGAGCTCTGCTCTCGAGCAAAGGCGGCCTTTTCTTTCTGCGTCGAACTCAAGGGCCCTGAACATCTGCATGACAAAAGGTTTAAGGTCCTGGGATTTTCTGAATCTTGCTGCAGCCTGCATCAGACGCTTCTGAAAGCACAGGCCTTTTTGAAATTTGCCTCTGAAGATGTCACTCAGGAATCTTTTTTGTTCTGATGCTATCTTCAGACGCTTTTTTTTGTCCTTTGTATTGTCTATCTGATCATCGAGCCAGCGGAAATATATATAGATGTAATCAGCATAATGCCTGATGGATTTTCTGAAGAACATGTGCGTTATTATGAAAGTTCCCATGTTCTGCTTCAGGTACGAGGAATAGATTCGCTTTTCTTTGGGAGTTAACTTCAGCTTCATCTGATATGGCAGATTCTGTGTGCATTTTTATTGATTTTGGTTAAATCGGCTCCATCCAATAAATACTACTCCGCTTGCTGCGCAGGCTTCGCCTGGCCACGGGAAGCTTTATTGCATAAACCTTCCCTCCCTTGGCACAGACGCATTTATTGGATGAAGCCGGTTAAATCCAGCAGAAAAATATATAACCCATGGGATTTCCTTTCTGGATATGAAAATTCTTGGGATAGATGAGGCAGGAAGAGGACCTGTTATCGGCTCGCTTTTTGTTGCCGGAGTGAAGATTGAAGGAAAAGACGAAGACAGGCTTGCGAATATAGGTGTCAAGGACTCAAAATTGCTGCCACAGGCCAAAAGAGTGTCTCTTTTTGAGCAGATTACAAGCATCTGCGAAAATTATGAGATCGTAGAGAAGCCTGTTCAGGAGATCGATTCTGCTGTCTTTTCCGGAAACTCTAACCTCAACTGGCTTGAAGCAGAGATTGTTGTCGAGATCGCAAACAAGCTGGGGTGCGACAGGCTCATCCTGGACTGCCCGAGCAACAATATCAATGCTTTTACCGCTTATGTGAGAGGGAGATTGGATGATCAGGATATCGAGATTCTGGCTGAACATAAGGCAGATATCAACCATCCTGTTGTTTCTGCTGCATCAATCCTTGCTAAGGTCAAACGAGAGGAGCATGTTTCAGAACTCAAGAAAAAATACGGAGACTTCGGGTCAGGCTATCCAAGCGACCCAAAAGCTGTGCGCTTCCTGGAACTGAACCATTCCAGGTATGAAATCTTTCGGAAGAGTTGGACATCATATAGGAATGCTAAAGAGAAAAGCATACAAAGGAAACTTATCTGATAATGCTTAAAATTTCTTGTTTTTACTGGATATCGAGATAAACAAAACCTTTATATACTTCAATTAAATCAATTTTAACACTGTTTTGATGACGAATGCAAAAGCTTCAAGATGGGATTTTCAGGTTTTAATCTTAAATTCGGGCGGGGATATTTTTGACAATAATCAAAAAGATATCGATGAAGGGCTTTAAGTCTTTCGGACATAAGGTCGAACTTATATTTGGACCGCAGTTCAACTGCATATTAGGCCCTAATGGTTCTGGAAAAAGCAATGTCATGGATGCATTGTGCTTTGTTCTAGGCAAAGGTTCAGCCAAAGGACTTCGTGCTGAGAAATCAGCAAACCTAATCTACAACGGAGGAAAGACCAAAAAGCCAGCAAAGTCCGGAGAGGTCCACATCATATTCGATAATTCTGACCAGACATTCCCGTCTGAAGAAGAAGAGATCAAGATCACAAGGGTCATAAAGGAAAACGGCCAAAGCGTCTACAAGATAAATGACCAGAAAAGAACCAGACAGCAGATCCTTGACCTTCTTGCCACAGCAAATATCAACCCTGACGGATATAATATAATCCTGCAAGGAGACATCGTTCGGATGGTTGAGATGCCGACAACCGAAAGAAGGAAGATAGTAGAAGATATCGCTGGGATCTCTGTCTATGAGGAGAAAAAAAACAAGGCGCTGAACGAACTGAAAAAGGTTGAGGAGAAACTTTCTGAGGCTGAGATAATCCTGACAGAGAGGAGCACGTACCTAAAGGACCTGAAAAAAGACAGGGACCAGGCCATGAAGTACAAGGAGCTAAATGATAAGATAGATTCGAACAAGGCGACATATCTGAAGATCCGCATGGGAAAGAAACAGAAGAAGCACGAAGAACTTCAGGGCCAGCTGCAAGCGCAGGAAGAGAGCATAAAAAAAGAACAGGAGAAAATAGACGGACTGAAGAAAGCTGTCCAGGAGAAGAAGAGACAGATAGATGAGATAAACAAAGAGATTGAAAGAAAAGGAGAGAAACAACAGGTCGTGATCCTAAAAGAGATTGAACAGCTGAAGGTGGATATCGCGACAAACAAGACAAGAATAAGCTCATCTGAAAATGAGATTGTGCGGGTCAGCCAAAGAAAAGACCAGCTGCAGAAGAGCCTGGCAGAGATAGAAGAGAAGATAGGAAGCCTGACAGAGGAGAGAACCCAGCATGAAAAGAAAAAGGACCAGAACATCAAGCTGATATCGGAATTCAATGAGAAAATCAGATCGTTCCGAAGGAAACACAAGCTGGATGAATCAGATACCATAGAGACAGACCTGGACAAGATCGACAAGAAAATCGACGAAGAGCAAAAGGAGATACTGAAGCTTCGGGAAGGCCAACAGAACCTGCTGCGTGAGAAAGACAGGATTGAATTCAAGATGCAGAGCCTTGATTCACAGATCGAAAAGGTGCTGGAGGTCAAAAAAGAACACAAGCAGGAGATCGAGAATCTCAGCCAGAAGAAAAAAGAGTTCAAGAAAGCCACAATCGAACTCAATCAACTGCTCAACCGTGACTCGTCTTTCGCCAGCCAGCTAGGAACTGCCCGAGAAAAACTGCAAAAGGCACAGGAAGAACATTCAAAACTGTCTGCCAGAAACATCAGCATCAGGGAGAAAAGTGCAAGCAATCTTGCGACCCAATCCATACTCGACAACAAGTCCAGATTCGGCGGAGAGGTCCATGGCCTAATCACGCACCTCGGAAAGGTCAAGTCTAAATATTCGCTGGCCATGGAGGTCGCATGCGGACAGAGGCTCCAGAGCATTGTTGTTGACTCTGACAAAACAGCATCAGAATGCATCAAATACCTAAAACAGAACAAACTAGGAATCGCGACTTTCCTTCCGCTCAATAAGATGAAGAAAGGGGAGATCAAACCTGAACTGAAATCAATCGCAAAGTCATCCGGATCGCATGGTTTTGCAATAGATGTCGTATCTTTCGACAGTAAATTCCGTAATGCATTCTTCTATGTGCTCGGAAGCACGCTTATCGTCGACTCTATTGATGTTGCCAGAAGAATCGGTGTCGGCAAGGTCAGGATGGTCACGCTGGACGGAGACATGGTCGAGAAGTCAGGCGCTATGCACGGAGGGTTCAGGCAGAAAAGAAAAGGCCTTGGGTTCAAGGAAGAAGAGGTTGAGCATGACCTGGAAGAACTGGATAAGAAGATCGCAGACTATGAAGGCCTGATCGCAAGACTTGAGAATGACAGGTCAGAGTCTGAAGAGAAGATCGTGAATCTGCGGGAGTTCAAGGCAAATCTTGAAGGAGAGATAATAAAGACAGAGAAATCACTACATCTTGAGTCCGGCGACCTTGAAGCCACCAAGAAAGAAAAGACCGTACTTGAATCTGCACAAAAAGACCTTGAGAAAAAGACAGATGAAATAGACGCTAAGATTGCCGGGCACAACAAGGAGCTTACACAGATGAATATCAAAAAAGCACAATTAAGACAGAAAATAACCCAGATGAAGAACCCAAGGATACTTGCTGAACTCAATACCTTCGACCAAAAGATATCTGAACTAAAAGAAGAGAATGCCGGGCTTGAAGCTGACATAAGAAGCAAGAACATGCAGATATCCAATATCCTGACACCTGAAAAAGAGAATATAAACAAGATACTGAACCAACATGACAAGGAAGAGAAAAACTTCAAGAATGAGATAGATACCCTGAAAGACAAAATTAAGACACAGTCAAGGGAACTGAAGGAAAAAGAGGATAAGCAAAAGGAATTCTACTCAAAATACAAGGAACTTTTCAAGAAGAAGGATAGCCTGAACAATGATATGCAAAAGGAAGAAAACAGCATAATCTCAATAGAAGAGAAGATAAGAAAAATCGAGCAGAGGATAAACACGATCTCCATAGATAATGCATCCCTGAAGGCAGAACTTGCCGGGATGGAGGAAGACTTCAAGAGATATGAGAACGTGCAGATCCTGAAGAACAAGTCTGAAGAACAACTGAAAAAAGATATCTGGCAGTTCGAACGCATGGTCGATGATGTAGGATCTGTGAACATGAAAGCACTTGAGATATATGATATGGTGGAAAAGGAATACAATTCACTAATCGAGAAGAAAAAGAAACTGCTGTCTGAGAAGGAGGACGTCCTTGTCATGATGAATGAGATAGAGACCAAGAAAAAGAGCATGTTCATGGAGACTTTCGATAAGTTAAATACTGAATTTCAGAAGATGTTCTCGCAGCTCACCACAAAAGGGGATGCATTCCTGAGTCTTGAGAATCCAGAGGATCCATTCGAAGGAGGCCTTATCATAAAAGTCAGAATCACAGGCAAGAAGTTTTTGGATATCCGAAGCCTTTCTGGCGGAGAGAAGACAATGACTGCGCTTGCCTTCATATTCGCTATACAAGAATTCCAACCAGCTTCATTCTATTTCCTGGACGAGGTAGACGCGGCTCTTGACAAGAGGAACAGCGAGAAACTGTCCGGGTTGGTCAAAAGGTACTGTGACAGGGCACAATATATAGTGATTAGCCATAATGATGGGGTTATCAGCTCAGCAGACACATTGTATGGGGTTTCGATGAATGAACATGGAATATCGAAAGTAGTGAGCCTGAAGATTTAATATCTCTTTAGTATCTTAATTATCTTATCAGCAGTGTGGTCCCATGAGAATTTCTCAACTATCGTCTTTCTTGCATTAACTGACATGGTCTTTGCAAGGAGAGGATTCTTCAGGATATTTTCTATCTTCATTGCTAAAACCATAGAATTCTTGACCGGAAAGAACATACCATTATGTTTCTCCCTTATGTATTGTGTCAGAAATCCTACAGGCGTCACAATCACCGGAAGAGCGCAGGACATCGCCTCCATAGTCCCCAAAGAAGAAGTCTCTGTCAATGAAGGAAGGACGTAGACATCCATCGCCTGAAGATAAGGTACAACATCGTCCTGTGATCCTGGAAGGATAATGTTTCTTCCTGAGGTGAATAAGTACTCATGCTCCCTTACTCCTTCTCCTACTATCAGGAGCTTTATATGCTCAAATTTCTTTTCAAGCCTGCGAAATGCCCTGTATAAAGTAATCAGATCCTTCTCCCTGCCTATCCTGCCGTGATATCCTATGACCTTGTGGGCGGGATTTATTCCTATGCTCTTCTTTGCTTCTGCCTTACTATCCGGAGGCAAGAACTTGTGAGTGTTGGCCCCCATGTAGACAATCTCAGTCTTTGCGGTTATCCTGTTCTTCTTGTACTTGTAATATACCTCCTCATGAGGTATAATCAAAAGATCGCACTTATTGTATATTGACCTTGCAAGCCTTCTCATTATGAAATCCGTCATCCTCTTGAAGCGCTTGATGCTCTGGGTCACAAGCTCCCATTCAATCGAATGGATGAACGCTATGATCGGCTTGTTTTGCTTTCTTGCTGCTTTGACTGCAGCTATACCGATGGGCCCGATAGTCTGAGAAAAGAGGATGTCAGCATCCTTGATATGCTGTTCCAGCTTTCTCTTTGTTGCATATGACAGATAGATATCACCGAAGCGGATATTGAGCAAAGGCATCCGGATTATCTCAACGCCGGAAAGGTCAGGACTTTTTCCTTTAAAATCAGGAGCTATTATCCTTATCCTGAAGCTCTTCTTCAGCCTCGGAATCATCTCTATCAAGAACCTCGCAATACCATCCCAGCGAGGAAGAAAACAGTCTGATGCGATGACCAATGTCTTCATCTTAGCTTTATGAACACCTCTGCATACTTAAAATTATGCTCTATTCCGTTCATTATCGCCCTTATGTATGTCGCAGGAACCATAGTGAATGAAGCCATCCATTGGCTCTTATGGAGCCGAAATGCCTTGAGCTTCTGCCTGAATGTCGGGGTTATGTCTACTATCAGCTTCGGCTTGTTCCGGTTCTTCAACGTTATCGGATTCCAGATATCAAAAGAATAGACTGGGACCTTGAGTTTGTTGTCGTCGACGACTTTCAGAACAGTCTTGACGACCGCCCTATGATCCATATGAGGGTCGTCTATAGAGTGGGTGAAAATCTTTTCAGGATTTTGTTTCTTTATCATCTGCAATATCTTTCTTTGTATGCCTTTCTTCTTTATCTCTTCTTCGAACTTTCCTTCTGATAGGCCTAAGAAGATGACCTTCTCGATCCCCAGAGCCTTGTCGGCCTTCTGGGCCTCCCTGACACGCATCTTGACAGTTTCCTGTCTCTGCAGCCATGGGTGAGATGATTCGCCATAAGAGAAAATTATTGAGTGCACTACTTTGCCTTCCTTGACATATTTCACAATAGTCCCTCCTGCACCCAGGACCTCGTCATCATTGTGGGCGCAGAAGATCAAAATCTTTTGTCCTGTCTTCTTCATGTAACAAATAATTCTGCCCTGATTTAAATATTGTTTGATTTTTTGGGAAAAAAGATCATATGATGGCTAAAAAACTAAATTTCACATAATATAGACTAATATGAAATCCTATGCGTCTGTGCCCCAAGAGAGAATATTTACGTTATACTCGGAACAGGATGTTTTTCCGGATTGAGAATCTTTAATCCTCAATAAATATTCTCAAGGACAGGCGGAACCGACACGTAGCGTAGGTGGAGTAGTATAGGATTTCATATTAGCCCATAAAATAAAAAATATTAAATATAAGATATGCATGATAATATCACATGAGGCATGATATAGAATCAATAATGACCCGGGATGTCGTGACGATAGAAGAAGAGCATACAATCTCTGACGCAGTAAAATCCATGGAAGAGCATGATATAAGCTGCCTGGTCATCACAAAAAGCCAAAAGCCTATTGGTATGGTGACAGAAAAAGATATGACAAGAAGAGCGATTGCAAAGAACCTGGATCCTAAGACTACCAAAATCTCAGAAATCATGAGTTCTCCAATCATATCTGCATCAAAGACCAAATCACTCTCAGACGTCACGAGAATGTTCCGTGAATTCGGATTTAGAAGGATCCCCATCATGGACAATGGAAAGCTTGTCGGAATAGTAACAACAACAGACATATCAAACCAGACAAGCCTTATGTATGACATGAACAACAGAATCCTTTATCATCAGAAAGTCCAGACAGTTTTCATGATACTTGCAGTACTGCTGCTGCTGATCATAATATTCTTCTTTGTGAGAGGAACATGGGCACAATGAGAATGCAGGCCTCATGGCTGCTATAAAAAGTTTACAGATCACTGTCCCGCTTCAGGACTTTCTCCATCGCCTCCTCGAAATCAGTTATGTCTGAGACCTTCTTGATGGGTGTTATCTCCTCTGGTATACCTATGCAGAAAGTGAATGCTTTCTTCTCCTTTGCCATGGCCTCATCAATGTTGTCCAAAGCAAGCTCGTTGTTTCCGTTGTTTATCGAAGAATAAGATCCCTCTTTGTAATATATCTGCCTGAATCTGTCCAGATGCCTTATCAGAGCATCTGTCCTGTATACCCTTATCCCGAGATTTGATTGACCATCCTGTTCTGCTGGTTTGTCTCCCTTTAGCTTGGACTGGCCGAAGTAGACAGGTAATCCTTCTTCAGATACCAAGACAGGATATCTCGGCTTCTCCATATAGGCTGTCGGAATTATGAGGTCAATTTCATGACCGTATCTGTCCAAGACAAATAATGCAAGAAGGGACATGGCAATAGTCTTCTTGGAATTGGAATCTGCTGCGAAATTCGTTATCACAAACCTCGAATCCTTTATATGTTCCATTGCCTGTAAAGCAGCATCACCATGACCCAACGGCTTTCCAATCTCTGGAGGGTATGTTTGTTCAACATAGACTGGCAGGATGCGTAGATAATCTGCTATATGTTTCTGGATTATGTCAGATGAACCCCTGTATATCACAATATTTCCTGCCATGTTCCTGACAGCTCCGAGATTGTATATGCCGACAGGGATATGCCTGTCTTTTCCAGTACAGATCATGTCTTTTACACCTGCCATGCATCTTGGCAGGTTCGGATCAAACCTGCTCCTGGCCTCATCGCCAGAATCTTTTATCGAATTTATCCATCTTGCTCCGGCTCCTGCAAAAAAAGTGAGGGATTTTGTCTTATCAGAAACAGACGACAGGAAAGTCCGCATATCAGAGAATCCTGCAAGCTTGAGTAGATCTGAGCGGATAGAATCAATATTTGAGAGGGAATCCTTCCAATCTTTTGTCATATAGGATAATACCCTGTTCAGAAGATTTTCCATAAAATCTGATGAACTCTCGTATATATTTAAATCTTTATGTGATTATTTCGGAAATATTCTGGAAAATTTAGTGAAAATATAATCTAAAGAAAAATCAATCCAAAAATTCTTCCAGATATCCCAGGATTTCCGGAAATTCATCGTAGCCAGAATCTGAGTTGAAATGTCCTGCTTCTCCGAAGCGGATCAGGTCAGAATCCAGATTCTGTGAAAGCTCTATTCCTTTCTCCAAAGGGACATACGGGTCGTTTGTGGAGTTGAATATATAGAATCTTTCGCAGTTTTTCTTTATCTTATTCCAGTTGAACAATTTCACAGAGAGTGACTTGTTTATCTGGTCAAACTCGTCATTGCCTAAAAGACCAGTGAATCCGGCTACCAGAAAAGCAGCACGGATTTTGGTTTTCAGCTTCTCCAGTACACAAAGAAGAAATGCCGCACCCAGGCTGTGGCCTATGAGTATAGTGTCTTTGTTTATGAGTTCAAGATACGGCTGAATCACCCTCATCCAGTTTTGAAGGGTCTGTCCCTCTGGTGTCGGGAATTTCGGAATGATCACCTCGTGGCCCTGCTCACTGAGCTTTTCTGAAAGCCAGGGAAACCAGTTCTCATCTGGATTTCCAAACGTTCCATGGAAGATGAATATGCGCATGAGAATATACAATACCCGCTGATTTAAAAATTTATTCTAAAATCATAACCTATGATAACTCAGCGTGCTTGGCCTTCCGAGATCCTGTCTTCTGCGCTCAAACCTGTAAACTGAAGTTATGATTCCGCCTTTTACAGGGGCGATTCCGTTACCTACTATACCTGATAGGCCTTCTTTTCGGGTCATCGCATCAGAGTCCTGCATGGCTTTTTCAATACCTGCGGACAGATCAAGGGAATAGACGCCTTTTTTTATGTTGGACCTTGCATCTGTTACCATCAGAAGCTCAACTCCCAGCTGTGCTAAACCATATATAAAAGAAATACCTTCACCCTGTACCTTCATCGCATTTCTCATGGCCTCAAAGCTTTTCAGCGGAACCCGTCTTAACTCAATCAGGCCGTCATGATCATGTCGATATATCGCAAGATCTGCTGAACTGAAGTCCTCAATCGTCACAATCTCGCCGGTTGAAAGCCTTGTGAAATATTCCATCCTCTTTTTCGTCTGGCCGTGGAATTGAGGGCTGTTATTTTCAGAACCCAGATCATCCAAACGAATCGAGCCGATGGATCTTGCTCCATTCTGAATGTATAAAAGCCTGTTGTTGTCCTCAGGATCAATCTGCGCCAGCTGAGCCCGGGGATAGCTGTGGGCTGATGAAGGCCTTGGAAACAATGGAACAGGGTATCCATCCTGCGCATCACCAATAGACAAGTCAGATCCTATGTAAACTGCAGGCCGAAGCATTGACCGAAAGTTTGGAGCCTTTATAACATCGTATATCATGAAACCAGGATCGAAGTATACTGCTGCGACAACCCTTTCTTTTCCTTTATCAGAAGTCAGACCCAGTATAGGCATCCCCACAGTTATCTTTCTTTTGACTGCATGCATCCTGCCTGATGCTGGTTTTTTCTTCAATTTTCCACCCTACAATTAGAAGAATGCGCCGGCCGGGAGATTCATAAAAGCTCAGCTTTTCTGATCATATAAGCGTAGCTTAAATTTTGAACCCGGATCAAAGGCTCTCATCACAATCCATTTAATAGATTATATGGAAGGCCTCTATCCTAGCCATTAGACTACCGGCGCAGATGTCTGAGTGGAAAAAGAGGGCAGTTTATAAATTTAACTGCGAACCTTTAAGCTCCTGCCTGAAATCCGCTATGAATTGATTGAAATCCTCTTCCTTTATGCATGCACCGCAGGCTTTCTCATGTCCGCCGCCATAACCGCTTACTTTGGATAATGCCATTTCTAATATCTCTGAAATATTTGTCTTGGATGACCTCAAAGAGCACTTTACCTCACCAGACTTTATGCGGCCGACAATCACGACTTTTTCTGGATGCCTGTAGATCAACTCATTGGAAATATCGCCAGTGAATGACATGTTGTCCTCATAATAGGTATATAGAAGAATAGTATCATCTGAAAGGTTTTTCTCTGCTTGAGCCAATATCTTCTCATACTCCCTGTTGATCTTCTCAAAGCGCTTATAGACAAACTTTCCCTGTGGCGTGGTCTTGTCAAGAATCTCCTGCGGCTCCTTTATACGGGTCAGGACCTTTACATATCTCATGGCTTCACGTGTCGTGCCTTTCAGAACAAAAGAGAATATCTTAGCGAGCTTTCCAAGACGGGTCGTGAAAAGTATGTCCTGGGGTGATTCATATGGTTTGTCTATCAAATCAGGATGCTCCTCCTTCAGTTGCTCGATGAAATCAGGCATCATCCAATCCCCTACTGTCCCGACAGCAGCAATCCACGCGTTCTCCTGCACTGCCTGATAGCAAAGGGATGATGCAGGAATGTTGTTTGCCTTGTCCTTGAGCCTTGGATTAAAATACATGATGTTGGGCTGATCCTTTGGATACGGACCATGATGGTCTATCCAGACTATCTGCTGCTTTACTGTGTCAATAAATTCATCATCAACATTGGCTATGTCCACTATGAATATCCTGTCAGGAGAATATTCCTCTACCTTGCCTAAAAATCTGTGGTCTATCAGAGGAGTGGTCTTGACTATTATCCCTTTACCCTCCCCAACCCTGCGGTACAAGAGGAGAAATGAACAAAGACCATCAGGATCATCATGAAAGAAAAAAAGCGGTTTTTTTGAAAGGGATAACTGTTCCTGAATCTTCTCTATATCTGACTTTTCTAATCCCATCTATAACCACGACCTAGACAAAAAAATTCAAAATAAACAAACTATGATCTGGGATTAGCCAGAGGTTTATAAAGGTTTCCTGGCGAGGGGTAAGTCAAGTTTGTGGTGCTAATTATTCCAGATTCGAGCCGCATTCAATCTCGTATCTACCATTTTTAAATGATAGTACTAAGCTTAAATTTTCAATAGCTTCGCAAATATTTATTGGCCTCGAAGATGATTAGGCTTGATTCTGACTTAGCCCTAAAAATACTATCTGCTGTATTATTGATCTAACCTTTTTGCTGGCATACATCATAATCATAATATTTATAAACATCGCCAGTTCCAACTGAAGATGTTGATGAGGTGAATCATATTGGTTAAGATCAAGGATGTCATGGTCAAGAACGTAATAACGATAACAAAGGAAAAGACAGCTTATGATGCTGCAGCATTGATGAAGGACAACGACATTGGTTCCTTGATAGTGGTAGAGAAGGATTATCCAGTTGGTATTGTCACAGAACGTGATCTTTGCATAAAAGTCGTTGCAAAGAAGCTGAATCCAGAGAATGTTCAAGTGAAAAGCATCATGACCAAGACCATAATCACAGCTTTTGAAGATGATGATTTTGACGAGGTCAACAAGCGTATGTTGGACAACAAGATAAAGAAGATACCTGTGCTTAGGGATGACAAGCTTGTTGGCATTTTTACAGACACAGATTTGCGAAAATATATATATCAGCTTGAAAACAAGATGATCATTGAGTGATTTTTTCAGATGATCAGGACAATCGATGAGTTTACTGGTGGTTATACAAGGTTTTTCATAAGAAGAAGCTATGGAGCCAGTCTTGCAAAAGCGATCAGCTTCTGCCTGTCGGTATTTTTGTTGTTCATGCTTTTTGAGCTGATAGGTCTGTTATTCCTGAGATTTCTTTCTTTTGACGACTTATTTTCTGGTCTCTATATGATCGTTTCAGATTTCTTTCTCCTATCCTTTGCTTTCGCAGGTATCATGCTTTTTTCTTTCGTCTTTTTCTGTCATATAATGATAAAATTTTCCAGGAAAAATTCAAGAATCGGTGATACTTTCATGGTTTTTTCTTATTCTCTGATTCCATTATTCTTGATAATCCCTTTTGTCATAATATATGGTATAATAAACTCCTATGTTCTTGATACTTCAAATAGTGTTTTCTACAGCCACACATTGCTGATAATCTGGATGTTTCTCATGTTTGCAGTCTTGTCACTGCGCATGTACATAAAGGGTCTTTCTATTGTCCACCGGCTCTCGCAGGCAAGGATTGCTGTCATGGCATTGATTTCGGTCTCTGTTTTCATTCTTTCTTTGTACCTGGTTCCTTTAGGTTTCAGTCAGCTTGCTTTTTGGATGGCTGTCTGAACTAACAGCGCAATATAAACGGGCTGGCTTAGTCAGGATCAAGGTGCTGATCATCTTCTAGGCCTAAAAGGATTTGCGAAGCTATACGATTGCTTACACGTCATGTCACGATTTTTCTGCAGAGCCACTGCCATTTTGCAAGAATACGCATAGCAAAAAAATCAGCCTTAGCAAATGGCTCAGATGACCAGAACTCACCGCTTCGAATCAATATCTAATCTGATTTTTATGGGCGTTTGGCCCTAGTTTATTGGTGAGTTCTGGGGATTGCGGATTCGACGGCTCGAATCTGGAATAATTAGCACCATAAAGTTTACTTAGCCCTATAAACGAAAAATATTAAAAACAAAGGAGCTATTTTTAAGATAATGGAAAGAAAGCTGTTGTTGTTATTTTTGCTTATTTTCTTAGTGCCAGCCTTTGCAACAGCAGATGAGGGCTATTCCAATTCAAAATATCTGGATATCGACATGACTGTCGGGTCAAAGGTCCTTGTGATACCTGAGTCTTTTGATTACATGCTCAAGGATGTAAGAGTTGAGATGTCGTTCTACCCTCGTGAGGATTTCAGGCAGGAAATAGAGTCCCTGAAGGCAGAGCCTGACTGGATAAAGCCGGCTGATGACTATATATTCGAATGGGAAGACGTAGAGGGTAAAGAGCTTTCTTTCAACATCTCGGCAACTCTTCGCACAAAGAACCTGCTCGTTATGGTAAAAGAGAAGATCGATTTTCCTATCCTCATGATTCCTGGAGAGGCAGAAGTATACATTGAGGAGACTCCGATAATAGACTACAACGATCCTAAGATAAGGAAAGTCGCCAATGAGCTTGCATCTGGAGAGGACGACTTGTATTCTGTTCTTTTCAAGTTCGCAGATTTCGTGAACTCCAACATCTCATATAACCTGACTTCAAAGACAGCCAAGGCAAGTCAGACTGCGTCCTGGACAATGGAGCAGGGGTATGGTGTATGTGACGAGCTCACAAGCCTTTTCATTGCTCTTTGCAGGGCAGTAAACATCCCTGCACGTTTTGCTTCAGGGGTCTCTTATACAGATTCGTGTCTTTTTTTCGAGAAATGGAGCCCTCATGGATGGGCAGAGGTCTACATGCCAGATTATGGCTGGGTTCCGTTTGATGTGACCTACGGTCAGTATGGATGGATAGATGCAGGGCACATCAAGTTAAAGGAATCGATTGATGCTAACAAGACTGGAACAAGATATGAATGGTCTGGAAGAGACGTGAAGCTCACAACAAGAAGCCTGTCCTTTGATACTGATGTCAGGCAGACGGGCCCTGATCTTGAACCGCTTTTGGATATAGACGCAGAGATGCTGAAAGATGAGGTCGCTTTCGGCTCATATAATCTTTTGACTCTCAAGCTCATGAATCCTAATGATTTCTATTATGCGACAAAGGTGGAGTTATCGAGAACGGATGAGATTGAGCTTTTCGGCCCCTATCAAGAGAACATCCTTCTGCCGCCTAATGGCCAAAAGACCTTGAACAGGATAATCAGGCTGAAAAGCGGGCTTGATGCGGAATATATATACAACTTTACGATCAGGACAGCCACTACAAGAGGTGCGAAATCAAGGGTAAATTTTCTCTCGAGAGAATCAGCAGAGTTCTATACCCGGGAATATGTCTCAGGATACATAAATGATGAGGAAGAGGAGAAGAGGTTTACCTCTCTTCTCGAGGTCATGTGCTATCCTTCGAGGGACAAGTACTATTCTTACGATGACATCAAGGTCTATTGCATCTTGAAGAATAAGGGAAACACAATTCAGCGGGGCATTGAGTTATCGATAGGTGAACAGGTGCACAAGCTCGACCTGGACATAGGAAAGGAGAAGGAGTATGTATTCCAGATACCTAATGAAATAATAGGTGATATAGATCTTCTGGTAAATGTCAGGAGCAGTGACCTCAACAAGAAGATGAAGGTAAGCTACAAGGTGATAGGAGATGCTCAGGTCGAGATATCTCAGCTTGACTACCCAGAGAAGATAGACCCAGACCAGGACTTCCAGATAATATTCATGGTCGAGAAGAACACCTCAACAGAGCCGACTGACATAGTAGCAAAGCTCAACAACAAGGATATCTCAAAGAGATGGGATATAGAGAACCTCTCTGTGAATAGGAGGTTTATTGTGAATGTCAATAGTTATTATCTTTCAGATGAGTACAACGAGTTCACGCTTCAGGTGGAGTACAAAAACAGGCTTGGAGAAAGCAGGATATATCAGAAGAGTTTCACGATAAGGCAGCCGGATATGACTATTACTGACAAGATAAAGGTTTCTGCAAATAAGCTTTCGAAGGAAGCAGTATATTGGATAGTGACAATAGTCATAGGCCTTCTTGTCGCCTTGTTCTTGATATCGCTGATATTCCGAAGAAGTCCTAAGGAAGATTTACCGATCCAGGGAGGTGATCTTTAGAAGATGTACAGGATTCATCTTTTCCTGATAATATTCCTGCTTCTGTTCTCAGCAGCATGTGAATGGTTGGATGATATGGACACAGAGACTTTTGAGATGTGCAGTTTCGGAATGAAATATCCCTGCGGAAGATATCTTGCAGACTCAGGAAATCCTGACTACAATGTCAAGCTTGAGCTGGTGAACAAGCTGGCAGAATCCTCTTCAGCATCAAGGGATACTCATCTCTATATAGATGATATAGCTATCTTTGATGGAGATGGCCAGGAGCTGTCCGCTTATTCTGTCTGCTTCAATGATATGGAGGAGCTCCACTGCACTGCTCCAGGGGATGGTGGGCCTGATCCTGAAAATTCAGAGATTAATTTTCTGAACAAAACAAAGGATTCATCTATTCTGCACAGGGAAGACGAAAGAAGAGCATTTCTTGTCTCTTTTGACAATCCGCAGGATCTTAAAGGAGAAAGGCTCAGGATGAAGATAACTCTTGGTTATTACCAGTCAGCCCCAGCATTCACAAAATATCTGGATGGAGAGGTACGGCTCAACGTAGACTGATTTCTCCCAGTATCTCCGCTGAGAATTAACCACTTCTAAATTAAGAGAAAAATCCATGTATCAGAAGATACACA
>CAYMIF010000030.1:0-25566 GCA_964390375.1 uncultured Methanosarcinales archaeon | reverse complement strand
CTTTGAAATTTCAGCTACTTAAACTTTACTAACCAAACTCGGGCTCGTCCCTTACGGGGAACGTCGGCCAAAGGTCAAATAATGAAGGGACGAACCGGCACTACCCGACCGAAGAGAGATTTTTTGGATGAAGCCCAAAAAAGAGTAATATTTATAAAAGACCAAGAAATCTTTGTGATACTCAGCCATGATTTGGCAAAAAAATATTGATCGAGAGATAGGCCAGTCCGAAGATGGGCCAGCCTATACTGGAGAGAGGTCGTATCCTTCTTTTCTGTATCGGTTGATAACAATCAATTTGGAGAGTGAAAAAAATGGCAAGGATGTATTCAAGAAAGAAAGGAAAGTCCGGCTCAAAGAAACCGGTAAAAAAATCATCCCCTTCATGGATGACATACAAACCCAAGGAGATAGAGCATATAATATTAAAGCTTCACAAGGAAGGGAAACTCACATCAGAGATTGGGGTTATAATGCGTGACATGTATGGGATACCCAACGTAAAGGCAGTGACAAAGAAGAAGATAACAGCTATCCTAAAGGAAAAAGACCTAGCTCCAAATATCCCTGAAGATCTTATGAGCGTGATTAAGAGAAATATAGCTATCAGAAAACATCTTGAAGAGAACAAGACAGACCAGGTCGCAAAAAGAGGATTAGAAATAGCAGAATCAAAGATAATGAAGCTTGTGAAATATTACAAGAAGACCAAGGTTTTGCCAGAAGACTGGAGTTACGATCCAGAGAAGATAAGGCTTCTGATAGAATAAAAAAATCTTTATTCTTTTTTTATTGTTCAGATTCATGGACAGGTAAAATTGGCAAAAGAGGAATTTTTAAAGGCAGTAAAAAGAGCTGCTAAAAAGTTTAGGGAAATTGATCAAGGCAGCCATATTAAGGTAGTCTCTCACTTAGATACTGACGGAATTACTGCCTGCGCAATTCTAAGCTATGCTATGAACAGCATGAACATGC
Organism: uncultured Methanosarcinales archaeon; assembly: GCA_964390375.1. Lineage (GTDB taxonomy): Archaea > Nanobdellota > Nanobdellia > Woesearchaeales > DSVV01 > CAYMIF01. The sequence continues at coordinate 24,591 of CAYMIF010000030.1, read as the reverse complement.
ATTATTCAATTTCAATTGTCTCGCATCTTGATGACAAAACCCTAAAGCAGATCATGGCAGAATCCTTTGACGTTATAATCTTCTCGGATATAGGCTCAAGCCAGATTGAGTTGATCCAAGAACATTTCAAGGATACATCGGTTTTTATTCTTGACCACCACACACCAAAAAGAGAAAAAGCAGAATCAAACATAACTCACGTGAATCCACATGATTTCGGCCTGAACTCACCAAAAGAGATATCCGGAGCAGGTGTGGCATATCTTTTCTCAAAAGCACTTGATGCCCGGATGACCTGTCTTGCCCATCTTGCGCTGATTGGTGCTATCGGAGACAACCAGGAAAATAATGGTTTTATAGGCCTGAATAATGAAATTCTGAAGACCGCAGAAAAAGAAGGAAAAATAAGGGTGGAAAAGAGCCTCAGGCTGTTTGGTGCCCAGACAAAACCCCTTTATAAGATTCTGAAGGAAAGTCTTGACATATACATACCTGGTGTATCAGGAGATGATGCAGGATCAATAGAATTCCTCAAGAGCCTGAAGATTGAACCAAAGACCAAAAAAGGAAAATGGACAAAATTAAGCCATTTAACAAGCAGTCAGAAGCAGAGACTGATACAGGGAATCATAAAAAAGAGGGAGATGGACGAAAAAGAAAAGGACATAATGGGAAATGTATATATTCTGCCTCTGGAATCAGAAGGTACCTTCCGCGAAGCAAGAGAATTCTCAACTGTATTGAACGCCTGCGGAAGACTGGGGAAAGCCTCGCTTGGCATAGGGGCATGCCTGGATGACAAGAGCATGAAGATAAAGGCAGAACAAAAGCTAAACAGCTATAGAAAAGAGATAATATCGACAATGCAGTGGTTTAAGAAGAACAAGAATTCCAAAGACATAATCCAGGATGAAGGATACATGATAATAAATGTCAAGGACAGGGTGATTCCGACAATGATCGGAACACTATGCTCAATTCTTTCATTTTCAAAAGATCTAATGAAGGATACAGTCATAATGACATTGGGTTATCTTGATGATAAATCAATTAAGGTATCATTGCGGATATCAGGAAAAAAGGCAGGAAAAAATATAGACCTAAAGGAGATTGCATCAAAAATCGCAAAGACTCTTGAAGGCCAATCCGGCGGACACCGCAACGCAGCAGGAGCGATCGTAGATAGGAAAAAAGAGAATGAACTTTTGGAATGCGCACAATCCGCGCTGAAAAATCTTGTTTTGGAAGAAGAGATTGACTAGACAACCGATTTCTCCAAAAAGAGAAATTATTCAAAGAAGGTTCTTGATTTTCTCGATGCTCTCAGCTATCTCAGTGCCTTTCTTGGTCAGCTTCAGAAGCTTAAGTCTTCCGGTTTTCTCGAATTTCACAAGCCCGGCCTTTTCCATCTCCTGCAGAATCTTGACAACATGCGAATAAGTGCAGTCTATTGACTTGGCAAGAGACGACGCATAAATCTCGCTTTTTGAAGTGAGAAGACCCAAGAGCATCATCGCTGGTTTCTCTCTGAAAAAAGTATTGAAAATTCCACTAGTCTTCATTATTTTCTACCCCAACATTAACATGAAAATTCAATCATTACTTATATTTAAAACTATCTATTCATATTACATTAAATATATTTAAATATTTATAGGTTAGAAAGTACATATTAAAGAAGATAAGATTAACACAGCATAATTTTATAAATGAGCTCTTGTTTTTTAGGATGAAATGAATTCTGAAAAAGAGAAGGAGCTGCTCTTCCCGTATCCAAAGATAAGGAAGATCCAGGACAAGCTTATTGTCAGGATAATGGAAGGGATACAGACTAAAAAGGACATAATAGTCCATGCACCGACAGGCCTTGGAAAGACCGTTGCTGCATTGGGAACACTGATTCCCTACGCTAAGAGAAACAAGCTCAAGATTGTGTTCATGACATCCCGCCACACTCAGCACACCCTGGCTATCAAGACTTGCAGGGACATAAAGGCTGCTTTTGACTTTGATCTACTTGTGACTGACCTGATAGGAAAGAAATGGATGTGCGCACAGGCAGGAGTGAGCAATCTGTATAGTGGAGAGTTCTCAGAGTTCTGCAGATCATTGCGTGAATCAAGGAAATGCGAGTTCTACGAGAACACGAAGAAGTCCAACAAGCTCTCGCCTGAGGCAAAAATAGTCATGGAAAAGCTGATGGATTCGATCACCCATACAGAGAAGGTGATAGACATATGCAAGGAGCACAAGCTCTGCCCGTATGAGATGGCGCTCAGCCTGGCTGCACGCTCAGACGTGATAATAAGCGACTATTATTATCTATTCAATCCGTCAATAAGTGAGCATTTCTTAAAAAGAGCAGGAATAGACATCGAAGAGGTAATACTCGTTGTTGACGAGGCCCATAATCTTCCGACAAGGATTAGGGACCTTCTTTCTACCCGGATATCCTCCAGCACGATGAGAAGGGCAATCCGGGAGGCCAAGAAGAACAGGTACGAAGAGACTATTAAAAACATAGTGATAGTTCAGGATGCCCTCAACATGATATGCTCATCAATGGATATAGGAGAAGAAAGGATAGTAAAAAAAGAGGAATTCATAACGCACATCAGCGAAGAGGCAGACATGGATGAGTTAATATCAGACTTAAGTTTCATTGCAGACGAGGTTAGAAAAAAGCAGAGGCAGTCATCAATCGGGACAATTGCTGCCTTTCTCGAGGAATGGCAGGGAGAGGATGAAGGATATGCAAGGATAGCAGAGATAATAAAGACAAAACACGGACCGCAAAGCAGGATAAGCTACCTATGCCTGGATCCATCGATGATATCAAAGGATATAATATCGCAGGCCAATCTGACTCTCATGATGTCAGGCACGCTGACTCCTACCAGCATGTACAAGGACCTGTTGGGTTTTGAAAATGCCATATTGGACAGTTTCGACTCGCCTTTTCCAAAGGAGAACATCCTGAACCTGATAATCCCTAGAACCACGACAAAATATTCCCAGCGGAACATTGAGCAGTATCAGAATATCGCAAACATCTGTGCAGACATAATCAACAGGGTGCCTGGAAACACCATAGTTTTCTTCCCAAGCTACATCTTCCGCGACAGTGTCTACTCATTTCTCAGCACCAAGTGCAAGAAGACGATATTCATGGAGAATCAGGCTCTGACAAAAGAGGAAAAGACCGGGATGCTCGAACGATTCAAGTCCTACAGCGGAAGCGGTGCTGTGATACTCGGAGTCTCCTCTGGCTCGTTTTCCGAAGGTGTAGACCTGCCAGGAGACCTTCTCAAATGCGTGATTGTCGTGGGCCTTCCTCTTCAAAGGCCAGATCTCAAGACAAAGTCCCTGATACAGTACTATGACAAGAAGTTCCAGAAAGGCTGGGATTATGGCTATGTGTTTCCTGCATTCAACAAGACCATACAATCTGCAGGAAGATGCATAAGGACCGAAAACGACAAGGGCGCAGTAATATTTCTCGAGGAGCGCTATCTTTGGCCAAAGTATTTCAAATGCTTTCCTCAGGACTGGCATCTGAAGATAGCAAAGGACTATATGAAGGAATTAGATAATTTTTTCAGTTAAAAAAAGAAAAGAGGATGAAGAATCCAAAAAACCACCCTCTATTCTCAAAATGCTACTACCAAACCAGTATACAGAAAACTATATTTACATACATAATAGAAACATTTATATACTAGTTTAACAATGCCATCTATCCATGGTAATACTTTTCGACCAATTCAACCTGCCGGACGATTTTTACGAGATTGTCTTTGCGACAAAGCAGCAGGTTATTGTGGCAAAGCTTTTAGTTGAGAAGATAAAGAAGGGCGGAGGAGCCATAGGAAAGACAGAGATGTCGCTTTTTGCGACAAAACTCCATGAGGGCCAGCTTGTAGCTATGATAGATGACCCTCAGTACAAGAACAAGAAAGTGAAGCTATCCTATAACAAGCGGCAGTTTTACGACAGGATACTCACCCCAATGAAAGGGATGGGAATAATAGATTACGACCTATACAAGAAGCAGTACAAGTTATCAGACAAGTTCAACAAAGCCATGATCAAGATAGGTATCATGTGGATGCAGGAACTCAGAAGACCCGAAAGAGGTCTGCTTTAATGCTCAGAAGACTCTTTATTTTTCGAAAGAATGCCTAATTCTTGACCCCCCCCACACGAGCGAAAAATAAAGGGTCTTCCTCCTTTTTCCCATATTGGTTCTAGCTTCTTGAATATTTCCCGACAAGTTCTCCATAAGCCAGGACATGTCCGTCCATCGCCTTCAGAAGCTCTGTTTTTCCAAAACCTGCAGGGATATCTGGTTCTGAATCAAGCGCATATATCTTGAATAGATACCTGTGGGTTCCGCTAGGTGGTGCAGGCCCCCCATAGCTGGTCTTACCAAAGTCATTGTTTCCTTCTGTCCCGGGTACAGAATCCTCTGCTATACTGCCAGTCACAGGGATGTTGGCAACAACCCAGTGCACCCAGTCTCCTCCAGGTGCATCAGGATCATCACAGATCAGCGCCAGGCTTTTCGCGCTGTCTGGTATACCCTCAATCTTAAGATCAGGATTGATATCCTCTCCATCCGCTGTGTACTTGGAAGGGAACATCCCATTCTGTTCAAAAGCACTGCTGGTTATTTTTAGATCAGACAAATTGCTCACCTCCAGTTCAAACCCATCATCGCAGGATAATAATAAAAGACACAAGAATGCAATAATAAGTAAAAATACTGATGTCATCCACCCCATAGGTCAACGGTAACAAGGAACCTATAAAAAATTAATTGTTATTGCTTATTGATTTCATTAAAAAAATGCTCAAGATTTTTTCCATATCTTCAATCGGGATTGAACAAAAGAAAAATCATTTAAACAAAAACACCACTTCCAAAACCTCAGAATGAAGAGATCCATATTAGTTTTGATGTTACTGCTCACAATACTCGCACTCTCAGGCTATGCTGAAGCATCGACAGTACATGGAGATATCTATAATATATACGGATACGATATAGAGCCGGCAGACATGGTCATAGTCACGATAAACTCCACCCCTGAACAGAAGATGGTCGCAGAAGCAGGGACATATGAGTTCTCGGTCCAGGAAGGAAGTTACACTATCCGGGCAAAGTTCTACCAGCAAAACAAGCTCGTGCAGTTTGTTCAGGAAGAGATAAGAATAGACAACGAAGGAGAATTCCGTCTTGACCTGATTCTGTTCCCTTATATTGGCGAAGAGGAAGAGTTATTGGAAGAATCGGATAACATCTACGATGACCTGGAGGAGGATTCAAAGATAATCGAGGATGAGAACCAGGAAAAAGATATAGATCTCAGGTGGCTGGGTTACCTCGGAATCGGCTTTATGATAGCGATCATGATACTCATCGTATATTTCATCGATAAAAGGATAGTGGAAAGAGAAAAAAAGATCCTCGATGAGAAAGGAGATGAAAAGGCCAGCCAAAAAACACCAGTTACGCAGCCAGTCATTGATGATGATGATGATGATGCCAACTTAAAACCAGAAGAACAGGACGAATACAAAAAGCAGGTCCTGGATATACTAAGAAAGGATATAAGGACAACCCAAAAGGAGATAAGAAAGCAGCTGCCAGCATCAGAGGCAAAGATCTCTCTTGTGATATCAGATCTAGAGAGCCAGGGCATGATCAGAAAGATCAAGAAGGGAAGGTCAAATATCATAGTGCTCAAAAGGAAATGATTTGATATAGATTATTGCAAAAACTTTAAAAAAGGCCATTGATTCTTCAGAAGAAACCGGTTGCTGGGCCAGTAAAATTCCCGGTATCCAACGCAAAATGCGGGAGATGATAAATAATGGCAAAAGAAAAGATAGATGTTTTGGTCGAAGGAGGAAAGGCAACAGCTGCACCTCCACTCGGACCTGCGCTTGGACCGATGGGAGTCAATATCGGCCAGGTAGTATCAGAGATAAACAATAAGACTTCTGACTTCAAGGGTATGAAGGTCCCGGTCACTGTCGTGATTGACAAGGATACCAAGTCCTTTGAGATAACTGTAGGGACACCGCCTGCAAGCCAGCTGATCAAAAAGGAAGCAGGCATAGACAAGGCATCAGGAAATCCTAAGACAGACTTTGTCGCAGACCTGGTCATCGAGCAGATAATCAAGATCGCCAAGATGAAGCAGGACTCGCTTCTCGGAAAGGACATGTTCCAGAAGGTAAAAGAGATCATAGGCACATGCCAGTCCATGGGTATCATGGTCGAGGGAAAGCCAGCTCACGATGCGATTGAGGCTATAAACAAGGGAGAGTTTAAGGAGCAGATAGCATCAGGAAAGACAGAGATCACACAGGAAGAAAGAAAGGCTCTGGAAGAGGAGAGAAAGCACCTCCAGGAAGAGATGGAGAAGAGGCGTGCTGAATTCGAGGCAAAGGCAAAGGAGATCCTAAGCGCGATGCAGGGCAAGACCAGAGCAGCGATAAAGGCAAAGATGGTCGAGGAAGAACTTCCGATGCAGATCATAAACGAGATGCTGCCAGAGGAAGAGGAGAAGAAGGAATCTGGCGGGGCTCCGGCACAAGAGCCAGTAAAAGAATAAGCATCTCATTCCTCTTTTTTTATCTTTTTTTCAATGTTTTTTCTAAAGAACTCAAAAACCCAGGATTATGCTTGTGACTGGAATAATGGAAAAGAAAGAGATAACATTAAAAACCAATTAAAAAAATAAAAATAATTTATTTATCGTGCTGCTCATAGATCCTGATCAGGATTATGGTCTGACCCAGGATTGCGATGACCAGGATCATCAGTATTTCTATCATAGCAACATCAGCACCAAAGGCTCTCATGCCGTCTTCAGCAGGCCTCATCATAGCATCGATAAATACAATGATTGCAGCGATTCCGAAAATAGCCATAAGGACTCCAATAATCTTTTCCAAGATATGTGATTGCACTCTCTTTTTTATGATTTCAAACACCTCCAAAGGTTAAATTATGACAATTAATAAAAAAATTATGGGTAAAGATATACCCTCTCAGTTGACATCACATCAGGTGTCACGAATTCAGTCAGGGTTGATGTTCCGACCTTAGGGATGAAATTCAGCCTGACTAGCATGTCCTCTGAAATATCTTCCGGAGACTCATAATAAAGCTTTATTACATCTCCTCGCTGCAGGTTTCCATCCACATGGTTTGTTCCTTCCTGAAGATACTCTGCGACAAAATAGCCTTCTCCTTCCCTGTAAGGATAGACTGTGCATACATTTGCCTCAATACTATGATTGGTGTTCATGGTGCCGTTGCACTTGATCTCCCCGAGGGTTATGTTGCTTGCATCAACAAACTGCCTCTCGATGTCTATCACGCAATCTGAGGTCGCACTGCAGGTTGAAAGATCAAACCCGATAGTAATGTTTCTCATGATAGACGGATCGCTTGAATAATTGATCTGAATAAGGGTCTCTGTTGAATCTACTGTGATTGAATCTGAAAAATTACCATCATTATCTATATCCTCACTGAGGTTGTAGACGCGGGTAGAGTTAAAATAAGAATCAATCAGTTCCGGTTGCCTGGTATAATAGCCTACAGAAGCATTCCTTTCTGGAACACCATTGACTCCTCTGTACTTCAGAGTGGCAGTTGCATCTTTGGTACTGAAGGTAAAGATGACCTGGCTCAACTTGATTGGATCTGACCCTGGAGCAAGCTTTAATATCTGGTTGAAATAATTGACAATAGTATCACTTCCATCAGTCGCGCTGACCTCTATGGTCTCAGCATTTGTTGATATCTGGCTCTTGGCCTGCTGTCCGGTAGACAGGGATTTCTCCTGCAGGCTGCTGGCCGTTGATATGAGAACTCCTGCTGCAACAGCAGCGACAAGAAGCATTGCGATAAAAACGATAAGGGTCCCCACACCCATTTCTGCCTTCTTAAACATAGTATAACCACCTCATAACTAATTCGAAAATAATTGTCCCACACACAAATAATTGATAATACTATGTTTTCAGTTATATCCACTATATATACTTTTCGGTTTTTAAATTGAAAAGATAAGAACAAGAAAAAGAACTAAAAAACAAAGAATCAAGGATATAGATATACCCTTTCTGTTGATATGACGTCAGGTGTCACGAACTCGGTCAGGGTTGCTGTTCCGATTTTCGGGATGAAATTCAGTCTTACCAGTTCATCTTCGACAATCTCACCTGGTGCCTCATAACAAAGCCTGATTATGTCGCCTCTCTGAAGATTGCCGACCACATGGTTGGTTCCTTCCTGCTCATAAATCGCGACAAAATAACCTTCACCGAGATCATATGGTGTCACCTGAAAACTCACATTGTTTGATATTGTGTTGTTATCCGAAGAGATGCCATCAATATCCACATATGCAAAAACCTCAGTTCCATTAGTGACAGGAACATTGGATATATCCATCGTTCCGTTGGATTTGTCAGTTCCTGCGATGCTTGTAAGATTGACCGTGCTCCCAAGAGAAACATTCAGAGGCATCTCCAGGCTGCTTAGGTTAAATACAAGATATCTTCCTCCATTAGGTCCGATAAGGGGACCTATATACATGTAATCTGTCTCACCATCATCATCATAGTCTTCTTCCAGTGTATAATTATTGACACTGGTTCCGACATCGACCAATATATTCTCCTCGTTCCAGGTATTATATCCAACCGTATTGTTCTTGATGCAGACCCCGTCTTCACCCTTGTATTTCAGGGTAGACGTAAAGTCTTTTGTATTGAATGTAAAAATTATCTGGTCAAGCTTTATCGGATAAGAACCTGGCGAGAGTTTCATTATCTGCTGAAAATCAGTCAGGTTTCCGTTTCTTCCGTCTGTTCCTGAAACCTCTATCACTCTTGCGTTTGTCGCGATCTGCGCCCTTGCCTGCTGTCCGGTTGACAAAGACTTTTCCTGAAGCGCAGAGGCAGTCTGGATAAGAACACCTGCAGCTACAGCCGCAACAAGCAGCATAGCTATGAATACTATGAGTGTACCGACACCCATTTCCGCTCTTTTTTGATTGTTGAACATCTTACAATTCCCTCTTTCGAATCATTTCATGATTATATTTAACCAATGATATACTTTTATCTATACTAGTATCAACTTATATATAAAGATTTTGATTTTATTTATATAGGCCATATCAAGATCTGCGATTTTAGCATATAATATAATACGTCAAAAAGAAGAAATTTCGGAGCCACTTACTTAAAATATGCATTCAGTACATATTGCTGCACCATCCTATGGGTGTTGAAGAATGATGCGTTCAGCGCTATCGCATGCTTCATGGTCTCTATCCACTCATCCCTGTGCTCATAGAATTTAGGAAGGATTATATATTGAAGTTTTGTGTACAGGTCTTCTGCATCCTCCACATAATTATCTAACTTTGTCTTCTTAGGGCTGGGACCTATTGACCAGCCGGTCACGTTCTCGATATGCCCTTCAAGCCACCAGCCGTCAAGGATAGAGAGATGAGGCACACCATTAAGCGCAGCTTTCATGCCGGATGTACCTGATGCTTCTTTTGGTCTTTGGGGCGTATTCAGCCAGACATCGACACCAGACACCATCATCTTTGCGATTCCAATATCGTAGTTTTCGACATAACAGCATTGGATCTCATTTGATATTGACTTGATTTTCTGGAATATGTTCTTGATCATGCCTTTTGCCTCCTCATCCTTGGGATGCGCCTTTCCGGCAAATATCACTTGTATGCCCTTTGAGTTTCTCGCGATGTTGATGAGCCTGTCCAGGTCATGCAGAAGCAGGTCCGCGCGCTTATATGCTGCAGCTCTTCTCGCAAACCCTATAGTGAAAACATCTTCCTGCATATTCAATCCATGTTTCTTGTTGATAAATGAAAGAAGAGACCTTTTTGCCTGGATATGCGCCTCCCAGACTTCTGTCTTTGGTATGCTCAAAATTGAGCGAAGTGCAAAAGGATCATAATACCACAGAGGGATATACTTATCATACAATGCCTTGAAAGGCTCACAGCACCAGAAAAGCGAATGGATCCCATTGGTGATAGATTCGATATGATAACCAGGGAACATGGTCCTTGATATCTCGCTGTGTTTCTTCGCGACCCCGTTTATATATCTGCTTGCCCGAAGACCAAGATAAGTCATGTTAAGCTTACCATCGAGGAAAAACTCAGATCTCATAGTATCAGTAAGAAAATGCTTAAGCATTGATTCAGAAAGTTCTCTGGAGAACTGGTCATGTCCAGCCGGAACTGGCGTATGTGTTGTGAATACGCATTTCTTTCGTAGTTCATGAATAGGGTCCTTATGTTCAGAATGATCGCGGAACAGCTCAAGGCTCAGGAGTGCTGAATGCCCCTCGTTCATATGATGCTTCTCTATGTTGCTGCAGCCAAGATCGCGGATCATCCTGATTCCTCCGATTCCAAGGATCATCTCCTGCGCAAGCCTGTATCTTTCATTATTCCCGTACAGATGACTGGTTATAGTAGAGTCGAATTCACTGTTCTCAGGAAGATTAGTATCAAGAAGGATTATCGGGTTGATGACCCCGCTGATCCCTTTGAGTTTATATAGCCAGGCACCGACAGTCACTGTCCTGTCTTCGACCTCGACCAAGATCTTGTTGGGAAGCCTCACCATATAGGCTTTTGGGTCCCATAAAACATCCTCTTCAGTCTGGTTTCCTTCAGAATCAAGTCTTTGTCTGAAATAACCTTTGTCATAAAGAAGCGTAATCCCAATGACCGGGACTTCAAGGTCTACGCAGGACCTGAGAGTATCACCTGCTAAAAGCCCTAATCCGCCAGAATAAGTAGGCATCCTGCTGTCGATACCGATCTCCATGCTGAAGTAGGCGACATGAATATCACTGAAGTTGATGCTGTTTCCACCCATTTTTTAAATAATCCTAACCTAAGTAGTATATAAATATTTAGTTGTTGTTCGAAACCTTTAAATAGCAGTTCTGAACTTTCCGTACAAATCAGATGGAAAAAGAACTTATTTATTCAAAATACGAAAAAGCACGGATAATAGGAGCACGTGCGCTTCAAATTTCTATGGGTGCGCCGCTTCTGGTAAAATTGAGCGCAAAGCAGCTCGAAGAGCTCAAATATAATCCTATCGAGATTGCCAAGATTGAATTTGCCAAGCAGGTAATCCCGATGAGCGTAAAGAAGAAATTCCCTGAACCCAGGATTGAAGAGCCTAAGAAAAAGAATGCTGATTCAGAGGACCTCTCAGAATTATCAGAAGAACAAGAAGAAGAGGAAAAACCCGCTAAATCTAAGAAAAGCAAGAAAAAAGCAAAAGAAGAGCCTGAAGACGACGAGGATATTTGAGTTTGCCAATTTAGCTTTTTGCATTAAAATCTTGATCTGGGATTTATAGTCTATTATGGAATCCTATACTACCAATCCTCACACGACTGTCGTCGTGAACCGTTGAGCAAGCTCAAGGTTTCGCCGATTGGGAGCGAAGTACGTTTCGCACTTCGTGCTCAGGCGTACTAATTGGAATTAGGCTTCGCATTGTATATTATGTTTTTACTGCGTAAAAACTTCGCCTGGCCCTACGCTTTGGCCCGCAGACCTGCCATGTAGGGCGTGCGCCAACCATAAATGGTTGGCTTAGCCCAACTGAGAATATTGCCTAAAGATATATATTCTCATGGCACAGACGCATAGGATTTCATATTAGCCGGATTTATAGGGCTTAGTCAGAATCAAGCTGCGGATCATCTTCTAGGCCAAAAAGGATTTGCGAAGCTATACGATTGCTTGCACGTCTTGTCACGATTTTGCTGCAGAGCCGCTTCCATTTTGCAAGAATATGCATAGCAAAAAAATCAGCCTAGCAAATGGCCCAGATGGTTAGCACCATAAAATTGACTAAGCCGATTTATAGAAAAATTTAAATACTCAGAATAAAAGGAAATTCTGTATAGTTAAAGCTATATAACAACATGAGACCTAGGTTTGGATGATGAGATACAGATGGTTATTATTGATATTCGCTGCATTGATAATCATCAGTTCAGCATTTGCTGCTGCCCAGACCGACAATCTTCTTGAGCCCATACTGGAATCCGTGGACAAGCTTCAGATAGGCGAGAACTATGACAGGTATCCATATGTCGTGAACTTCTTCATCTATCTCATAATATTCGCAGGCCTCACAAAGACCCTTCTCAAAGGGAGGCTGGGCAATGCAGCAGCTGTCGGTGTCGGAGTCGCCCTCTCTATCAGTCTCAGCTGGTTCGAATACACATCTGGCATTCTGATGAGGGACTTCATGGGCAAGGTCGGCCTCACGATAATCGTGATCATGGTCGGTGTTTTCCTCTACTTGCTGACAAAGAGCATAGCAGGCAAGAATGCAGGCACAGTGACAACAGCGTGCATATCCTATGTCGTGGTCTATCTCTTCATGCTCTCTGCAGGCCACGAGGTGATGGAGCTTCTCCGTGAAACATCTTCAACTCTTGTGGCCTTGCTCTCTCTTGCATTCATAATATGCCTGATAAGGCTCTTCTTCTCAGCAGGCTCTTTATTCAAGGGCGTCGGCGGAGGAAGTGATGGAGACGGCAAAGGAGGATTCCTGGGTAATCTCTTCAGCCCGAAGACGCCTGAGCAAAAAGAGAAAGAGAGAGCCAAGAGGGAGGAGCTAAACGAGAAGAAGACACTTGAGAGGATAGAGAAGGACGGAAAGAGGATTGAGGAGATCGACAGGAAGCTGCTGGATGACCTGAGCAGGATGACAGTCGTCACGATCGAATCCTTAAAGAAGATACTCAAGGCCATGAAGGACCTTGGAGCATATGTTATATTCATCCAGAAGCATTATGACAAGGACAACGACAAGGCCCGTGACGTCTACCATAACCAATATCATAACACGCTGCACCATATTTATGAAGCGATAGTGAAGGTAGTGGAGCACCTAAGAGATGAACTGCACGATCTAAAGGACTTAAGTAGTGTGAACAAGACAGTTGTCGGTCACTGGAAGGATCTTCTGAACAGGCATGAGATAATAGATCCTACAGGAACTACAACCAGGTCTTCACCTCCAGCAAAGCACCACATCAGAAAAGCCTTCACTGAAATGACAAACAAGATCAATTCATCTGCCAGACCAAATCCAGAAAAACGCGATTATCTTCACAGGGTAAGCGAAATCAAGTTGAGGTTCCAGGAGCTGACAAAGACAGCGACCGCAGCGATAAAAGAGATAGCCAATCACAAGACAGACCTCTTAAAGGACATCTTAAAGGACCGTGAAAAGAGGATAAGCGACACCATCACAGAGTTCAGAAGGTTCGAGTCGTTCTTCAAGAACTATGACGAATCCCCTGGGTCATCTCCAGGGACTTTCAGGATGAAGCTTGTGAACTATGATGAATTGAAGAAAATAATCGCTGAGGTTCAGAGGATTATAAAGATGTATGAGAATATAGCTCCAGCTACCTCGACGGCTTATACACCTACAGGCTATCCTGCAGGAGCTGCAGTGGAGCAAAAGAATCTGGAAAGCCTCAAGGTTGTCCTGAGGTGCGACAAGCAGATTGAAGCCTTGTTGCCCCAGGTACAGGCTCTGCAAACAGAAGTCTTTAAAAATTTCTAAAATCACTTCTTCTAAAGATGGTTCTCCCGCCCACCCAAAAATATATAAATAACTTCTACCAGGTATATCATTGATTATGAAAAAAAGAGCGTGGATTTATTTAGTCTTAGCAGCATTTTTAGCGAATTTTCTAGTCGGGTTCACCTTCGATGCCCATAATCTTCACATACCATTTTTTTTTGATATAGGTCAGGCATATCAGGATTATCCTGTTGCTGTGGATCTCGTGGTTATATTTCTGCTTCTCATGGGTGCGACAAAAGTTGCATTCGGAAAGACATATTCCACATCAGCCAGGATAGGTATAACCCTGGCTGTGACCCTTACTGCAGGTATGTGGGAAACAATGTCTGCCAAGTCACTGATGCTGTTCTTCAATTCAGAGCTCCTGATACTTTTCTTCCTGATAATAGCCGCAGTGTTCTACGGTTTCTTGGTCTACACGAATGAACTAGGTATAATCGGGACAGCCAGCCTGAGCTTTTGCTACCTTTACATGTTCCTCAGCATCTACATACCAAAACCCATGATAGAGATCCATATGCTCCCCTTCTACCTGAATATCGTATTCCTATTGGCATTTGTAGTGTCTTTGGGATTTTTGTTTGTCATAATGTACAACAGGTTGACATATTCTGAGATTACAGAAGCAAGCGGATACCTCTTCGGAGGAGGAGAGAAGAAAAAGAAGATATCTAGACTCCAGGAAAAGACCAGTGGAATTGAGCTTAGGGTGGAAAAGATAAGAAAGGACATGGAAACAGCTATAAAGGACTTCAATCAGAAGAAAAAAGTTCTTGAGGAGCATGAGGTCAAATCCCTCAGGTTCATAAACACAAACCTCAGTGAGCTGCTCAGCATCATCCAGGATATAGAGGAAGCCAAAAGCGATGATTTCATCAAGAAGGACAAGATACCAGAACTTGAAAAGCACTACCATCAATTCATAAAGCTCGTCATTAATAAGCTTCAGGAAATGATAGATGATCTCAGCAAGGAAAGGGATTATGACGAAAAAGACATAGATGTCATAAAGAGATATCTCATAAAGGATGATTTTGAGGATAAGTTCTCAGTGTATAACGAGACACTAGAACAGCTTGAGGCAAGCACAGAGGATATGCCTGTCTCTGAAGCCCTGGCATTAAAGGAGAAAATATGGGCGATCAAAAAGCTTACAGCCAATCTGCACACAGACATACAGGAATTCCAGTCATTTGTTGACGAAGAGAAGATGGACTTCAACATCGATCTGGAAGAATCAAAAAATCAGATAAAGATAATCTCAGAGATAAAGCAGATCATAGCCAAGAAAGAGGAATCAGACAGCATATTTACTTCTGATGATATATCTGACCTTATACTTCTCACTGATGAGCTCACAAAAAGCCTTGAGAAGAAGCAGATCACAAGCGAACAGGAACAAAAGCTCCTCAAGGATGCACTTGAGCTCGAGCAAAAGGAGCTTCGGATACTCGATGAGATCAAGGCGATAGATGAAAGCATGGAAAAAGATTGATGAGCCAGGACTGATTCTTTTAGAACCTTAATCGGCTTCATCCAATAAATACTACTCCGCTTGCTGCGCAAGCTTCGCCTGGCCACGGGAAGCTTTACTGCATAAATCTTCCCTCCCTAGGCACAGACGCATTTATTGGATGAAGCCATCTTAATCAAAACCCTTAAAAATATGGACTGCTTTTTGCAGGCAATGAAAAAGCTGGCAATAGCCTTGATTATTCTATTCCTGGTTCCGTTCGCATCAGCCCAGGAGGGCCATCTCACTTTGCTTGCGGTCAGCGAATCAGATACTGGCTATAGAGGAAATCTGGCTGATCTGTATCTTGAGATCAGGCCAGGTGAAGGTAAGGTTTACATAGATACTTATCCATTGACTAAGCTGGATACCCAGATATCCACCAGATTCGCAAAAGAGATATCATGCAATTTCCTTGACATGGATTGCTCTGATAGAGATTTTTTCTACCAGATCAGGTCTTCATCTTCAATAATAGGCGGGCCATCTGCCGGTTCTGCGATATCTGTCCTGACTGTGGCGCTTCTTTCAGGGGAAAAAGTTGATGATTCCATATCTATTACAGGCACGATAAACTCTGGCGGTGCAATAGGGCCGGTAGGAGGCCTTAAGGCCAAGATAGATGCTGCAGCCAGCGCAAACCTCACAAAAGTGCTCATCCCAAAAGGAGAAAGGATGTACGAACTACAAGAAACACCTATGATGAGGATCAACCTGTCTGAGACTCCGACGAACATCGCCAAGATGGAATCAAGGATAGATCTAAAAGAATATGCAGCCTCAAAAGGAATCGAGCTGATAGAGGTCTCCACACTAAACGAGGCGATGTTTGAGTTTACCCAAAAGCGATACAAGGAGACAGACAGAGAGATAAAGCTCGACCCGCTTTATGAGGATACCATGAAGGAGATTGCAGAAGACCTCTGCCAAAGGACTACCAACCTAAGAAAACTAACAAGAAAAAAGACTGGCCTGAACTATGAAGCATCAGTTAACCTCACAAAAAGAAGCCTGGAATCATTCCAGAAAGGAGATTATTACTCTTCAGCTTCTTTTTGTTTCGGAGCCAACATACGGCTGACTGAAGACATTCTTCAACAAAGGAATGAATCACTTTTACAACTAAAGAAAAAGTCTTCAGATTACTTCGACAAGATAGCAAAATTCGAAAAATCTATTGAAAAAAGATCATTGAACACCTTGACTGACCTTCAGGCATACATAATAGTAAAGGAAAGGCTAAACGAAGCATATGAATATCTGATAAATGCAGATGAAAGCATAAAGGAAGGCTCAAGCAAGCAGGATATAATGACCAACCTCGCATATGGTATAGAAAGATACAACAGTGCGCTTTCGTGGAGCCTTTTTCTTGGAAGGTCAGGAAAAGAGTTTGACATAAGCAGGGAGACCATAAAGCAGTCATGCATAAAGAAGATCAACGAGGCAGAGGAAAGGATAAACTATCTGAACGTCTATTTTAAGATACCGATAACAGAAGCAAAAGAACTTCTCCTGAAATCAAAGATTGAACTTGAGAACGAGAACTACGAGATGTGTCTTTTCAAGGCAAGCAAGTCCAAGGCAGAGGCCGACATAATCCTCAGTTTCATAAACGTGGAACAGGAAAAGATAGAGAGTTACATGGAGACCAAGCTTGATCTGGTTTCAGATATGATAGCTGAGCAGCAGGACAGGAATGTATTTCCGATACTAGGCTATAGCTATTATCAATATGCCAACACCCTAAAAGAGGAAGATATATTTTCATCTATTGTATATACTGAATATGCTCTTGAGCTCAGCAACCTGGACATATATTTCAGGGAATCCAAGGATTTTCCGATCAATATGGAGCTTGATACATCTATAATACTTGCTTTTATCATGGGTACTGTCTTCGGTCTTCTATTGGGATATGTTCACAGGAGCAGAAAAAACCTTGACAGCACGAGATCCCTGAAACAAAAAAATAAGAAGAAGCACAAGTCAAGTAAGAAGAGGAGGATAATAAGATTATGAAAAAAAAAGAGGCAGGACAGGTATATCTCATGATCGGCATCTCTGTCTTCCTGATCCTCATCTTCATGTCTTACATCGGCATATCATCAGGATATGAGAATGGACCGTCATATATCAAAAACCCGGATAAAAAAGTGCAGCTGGAACTCTTCACAAGATCGATTAGCTCATCAGGGATGCAGGCTCTGGAGCAGATAAGCAATGCTATGTCTGGCTTCAATGAAGATAGTGTTCAGCTGGAGATGTATTTCATAGGAAAAGTCATGGATTCGGCCAGCTATGGACTGCTTGATCCAGAGGAAAAAAGAGAATGCGAACTCCAAGAAGACAAGAATTATTATTGCTCGGCAAATGGTGCAAGAGAAGTAGTTGGAGATATAATACAGTTATGTGCTATGGAATATCATCCAGATAGATTTCTGGATTTGATCTTATGCCAAAACAAGAACCAGTCACATATACCAAAAAACTGGAAGTCCTGTGCAGTTGAACTTAATCTTGATGTTATGGCCATAGAAGAATGTGCAGAAGGGCAGAAAGGAAGAGAGCTGTTCAAAAAAAGTGCATCTGCAGCGAATTCCAGGTCAGTTTCCGCAGATCCGGCCATATTCATAAACAAAAAGAGGTTTCTTTGTCAGGTATCAAAGAAAGAGATCAACAGACACATCTGCTCCCTCATGGACAAGAATCTGCCGGCGCCTTGCCTTAAGATCCCAGACATCCAAAAGCACGATCTATTGGTCATAACTCACTCAGGGTGCGAACCTTGTGAAGCATACATTGAGGAACATATCGCAAGGTTGAGATGCACCCTTCCGAGATTGAATATTACGATACAGGATTATGAAAAAAGCGATGCTCAGTCATTATATGATGAGCTTGAGCTCGAAGGACTTCCTGCGTTCATTCTTGATTTATCAGTAGACAAGGATCTGAGAAAAGAAAAAATCGAGGAAATATCGATTAAAAAAAAAGGAAAATATCTCCTTGATTCTGATGTACTTTTCAGACCCGGAAAAGAGATATGCGACAATGGATTAGATGACAATTCAAATGGCAAAATGGACTGCAATGACAGTTATTGCGAATTCAGTCCTCACTGCAGAAAAGAGAAATTGAACCGGCTCGATCTTTTTGTCCGCAGCCATCAAAATCAAAGCATAATGGCATTGGACAGCATGAAGAGTGTTCTTTCCAGCTTCAACAACAAAATAGATTTCAACATATATTATATCGCAGAAAGCCCTGAAGAAGAATCATTCCTTGAATTTAGCGAAAAGGAAAAAAACAGGTGCATAATCCGGGAGAACAAGACATATTTCTGCTCAGCAGGCAAAAATCAAGAGATAGTTGAAAACATAAGGCAGTTATGCGCAAAAAGATATGCTCCTGCTGACTACGAATTCATGCATTACATATGGTGCAGGAACAGAAACATACTGAATATGACCGACTGGAAATCATGCACAGAGGACTTAAACACAGAAAGGATAGAAAGATGTCACGTAAGCCTTGAAGGAGCGCAGCTTCTAAAAGAGAATATCCAAGAATCCGAACCATTCACTATCGAGGAAGCCCCGATGATAATGATAAACAACGTATATATGTTTAGCCTGGATGAAGGAACACCCAAAGAGATCAAGGATCTTTTCTGTAGATATAATAATAAGGAAGAATGCTAGTTGATTTTTTCATGATGGAATTTGAAAGCGATAGTTTTATATTTGATTAAGAAAAGGTCTAGATTATGCTCAAGAAGATATTAAAGGATATAGGGGTTGATAAGAAAGGCTCTTCTCTTTTCTATCCAGGATGCCTTCTCAAGGCCTCAGATACAAGCATAATCGATAATTACAGGAAGATCCTAAAAGACATTGGTATTGAATTCATAGAGACAGATGATATAAGATGCTGCGGAGGACCTGCATTGAGTGCAGGATTCACAGATGTTTTCGAAAAGCTCAAGAATGATAATAAAAGAAACATTAAAAAGCATGGCATAACGAGGATAATCACGGTCTGTCCCTCATGCGCATACATATTCAAAAAACACTATAAAATAGATGCGGTTCATGTGGCTGAACTGGTAGCAGAAAAAAAAGACCGGATATCTGATTCTGAGAAAGAAGAGATCAGCTACCACGACCCCTGCAGGCTTGCAAGAGACTTGGAAATCATTTCAGCTCCAAGGGAGATAATAAAGTCACTTGGAATGGAATTGATAGAATTTCCTGAGAACAGGAAGCAGACGATGTGCTGCGGTGCAGGAGGAAACCTGAATGCATATTCCAAAGAGATCTCTGACAGGATAGCAAGGAAAAGATTAAAAAGTCTCAAGACCAAGAAAGTCGTGACATGCTGTCCTTTATGTTTTCTTCATCTGAAGAAAAATGCACCTGAAAATACAGAAGTCATTGAACTGTCCCAGCTTTTGATAAAGAACATAAGATGAGCCAGATAAAGAAACTTAAGTCGATTTGCAGTGGATCTGCATCAGATTCCGAAATTGTTCTGTCATGCTATGAGAGGGACTCTTCTGAAATCAAAGGAAAGCCAGATGCTGTGGTCTGGCCCCTGGACATAGAGAGCATAAGAAAGCTCATAATGTTCGCATCCAGAAGCGGGATAAACCTTACCCCCAGAGGTTCTGGGACAGGTATTTCAGGAGGCTCTGTACCAACAGAAGGTGTTGTGGTTGACATGTCCAAGATGGACAAGATAATCCAGATCAACCTAAGAGAGAGAAAAGCGATGGTCGAAGCAGGTGTAACATTGTCTGAACTCAATAAAGTATTAGAGAAGTACAGCATGAAATTCCCGATATTACCTTATAATGCTGATACAACTCAGATAGGAAGCATGATTGCGACTGATGCGTCAGGTTTTGGATCCAGACATTTCGGCCCTATGTGTAAAAACATAATATCGGTCGAATATATTGACGGTGCAGGAAGGATCTATTCTACAAAGGATCCTTCTGCAGTAGTTGGAATGGAAGGGACAACTGGAATAATAACAAAAGCAGAGATCAGGCTAGCCAAACCGACCCGCATTAAAAGTCTCTCGATATTTTCATCTGATGATATAAACTCCATAATAAGATCAGCAAAAAGATACAGTTCATTCAAGACAGTCATTTCTATGGATTTCTATGATAAAAACACAGCAAGCCTTTTTGATCTTGATGACAGATACCACCTGTTCATAAGTTTCAGCGACAACACAGGCAAATACAAAGAAGAAACCCAGATAAAAAAAAAACAGTCATGGCTCAAAGGATTTGAATCTGTATTTTTCGAAAAAAAATTCCCGATAGTAGACGAGATAAGAATCAGGATAGACAAACTGCAGGACCTCTCAGGGATACTTGAGAAGAACAAGGTGCCTTTTTATGGCGATCTGGGCCAGGGGATCATCCGGCTTAGATATATGCACAAAAAAGAGGAAGAACTGAAGGATAAGGTCCTCAGGAAATGTTCCAAAATAGGAGCAAAAGCATGTAACGGAAGCAGTTTTGGCATGAGAAAAAAGAGCTATGTACCCAACTCCCATAAGAACCTATTAAAAGACAATAAAAAAAAATACGATCCAAAAGACATAATGAACAGAGGTAAGGTAATATGAGTTTGACTATTGACGACTGCACGTTGTGCGGCAGGTGTAAGATGGTCTGCCCTGTCTTTCGGGTTCTCAAAAGCGAGCAGAACTCAGCAAGAGGATGGGCATATCTGAAAAAAGGAAACATACTCAATGATATATTCTACAGATGCACATTATGCAAAGCCTGCACAGAGGCCTGTCCAGGAAAGATAGACCTGGATTTTCGAACTGTCCGTCCTGAACTGGAAGAAGCAGGGATAACAACAGAGAAATTCAGGAAGATGGCACAGGATATGGCTGAGCATGGCACTCCTTATGGAAGACTAAAGAAAGATCAAAAACCAGAGGTCTTCTTCAGTTTTTAGAAAATGCATTCTTTCGTATCTATTGTCGACTGCAGGACCTATGACAAGGCAAAAGTCTATTCTGCTGTAAAAGAGTCATTCGACATGATAGGAGGTCTTGAAAAGTACGTAAAGAAAAGACAGAAAGTTCTTCTGAAGGTCAATCTGCTTCAGCCAGGAACACCTGAAAAATCTATAACAACTCATCCAGCAGTAGTCGATGCCATGTGCAGGCTCTTAGGAGAGATCGGAGCAGATATATGGATCGGCGACTCATCAGGCCCGTTCCTTCCTGATGTGACAGAACGCTCTTTAGATCTGTCAGGTATTAGGGCAGTAGGCAGGAAGCACAAGGCAAAGATACTTAACTTCGACAAATGCACAAAAAAGGAGATCATAAGAAGGGATAACAGGATACTAAAGAAGATCATAACAGTAAAGCCTGTAGTTGAGGCAGACCTCATAATCTCAATGCCAAAGCTCAAGACTCATCTTCTCACAAGATACACCGGAGCAGTCAAGAACATGTATGGAAGCATGCCAGGAAAAGAGAAGCCAATGGGCCACAGGATAGCAAAAAGTCAGGATGATTTCGCGAATGTCATACTTGATATATACCAGACAATCAGGCCAGAACTGGCATTGATGGACGGAATAGTGGGGATGGAAGGGACCGGACCGAGCCACGGCAGGAAGAAAAGAGCAGGAATAATTATGGCCTCAAACGATCCTCTGGCCATGGACATAGTAGCAGCAGGAATGATGGGCTTTCGTAAAAACGAGGTTAGGACAAACACCCTTGGCATAAGAAGAGGGCTGACTGATCCCTCAAAGATAGAAGTCATCGGAAAAAAAAGAAAGCTCAGGTTCAGAAAACCCCTGATGATCCCAAAGACCCTGATGAAGATCACCTCCAACCTATTGAGGTCAAGACCGGTAATTGACAGCTCGAGATGCATAAGATGCAGGACATGCATAATGGGCTGTCCTGTCGGAGCGATTGACGAAGATTTCAAGATCGACAACACAAGATGTGTAGTATGCTACTGCTGCCATGAGCTTTGTCCAAAAGACGCTGTCAGGCTACGCACGAATCCCCTGCTCAATTCCTGGATTACTTTCAGCAATATTCTGAACAAGCGCAAGACAAAAGAAAACAGCAAACCATAGTCTGCCTTATAATCCGGCGGTGTCCCGAAAGTACCGTTTGTGTATATTATTAAATCCTATTGCGTTTTCACTTCGTGAAAACTCCATCTGGTCTCGAGAATATTTACTTCGCAAATATTCTCTCTCAAGACGCAGACGGATTTAATAATACTCAGGAAAAAATTCATTTTTCTGGTCAATTTTTTCCAATCATACAATTAAATAAAAATTGGAAAAAATTCATATACCAATCTATGACTTTTGGGACACCGCCTATAATCCATAAACTATATATAGTCTTTTAGCATTCCACTTATCTGCAATATTAGTTCTCTATAGATGAGGTGAATCCAGATGCAGTGCGAGATGTGCGGCAGTGATACAAAACTCTTCAAGACACTAATAGAAGGGACTGAACTCAACCTTTGCAAAGAGTGCTCCAGATACGGAAAGATCATATCTCCATTAAAAGAACCGCAGGAGATAGCCAGGAAAAAAAGAAAGCAGGAGAAAGCTTCACAACAAAAAGACACAGAGATGCTTCCGGAGAAGATAACTGTTATTTCTGAAGACTATCCATCCAGGATAAAGAATGCCAGGGAAAGAAAAGGACTGACCCAAAAACAGCTTGCAAAGGCACTCTCAGAAAAGGAATCACTTGTCCACAACATCGAGTCAGGAAGATTCAGGCCGCAGATTGAGCTCGCGAGGAAATTCGAAAGATATCTAAAGATAAGCATAGTGGATGAGATAGAGGACAAGACTGAACCTATGAAGAGTTCAAAAAAAGCAAAGCTGACAATAGGAGACATGCTGAATCTGGCAAAAGAGTCTTAGTCATGGATCTGGCAGAGGATTCTTGATCAGATGCTCCTTTATCCTGCCAACAAGATAGATTGAACCGCATACAACAAGGAGGTCTGACACCCCTGTCTGGCTATATGCTTTTGAAAAAGCTTGTATAGGGTCGCTCTCCATGCCCATGATCTTCTGAGTCGGAAGAGACTCAGCAATATCAAAGGGCGAAAGAGCACGCTTAGGCTCAGGCGGGACAGTGAACATTATTCTGTCTGCGACCTGGCAGAGCATGTCAGCCATTGTATGATAGTCCTTGTCTTTCAGGACACCGAACACAGCATTTACTTTCTGATGCGAAAGCTTCTGAAGAAATTTCACAAGAGTCTCCATTCCCGCAGGATTATGAGCGCAGTCCAGAAGAAGATTATCATCCGCAAACTCGAGTCTGCCAGGAATGTTTGTATTCAGAAGAGCAGAATATACCTTGAAGTGCTCGAATTCAAATCCCAGGTCCATGAGTTCATTTAGGACCTTAAGAGCGATTGTGGCATTGGTCTTCTGATGCTCTCCTTTAGGTCCGGGTGAGATACCCTCCTTTGGCATTGTGACCTCTGTCACATTTGAGCCATGCCATTTGGCCTGAGCCCTGATGACCTGCAGAGGAACACCTGTAGCAGCAGTGACAACCGGAACCTTGTCCTTTATTATGCCGGCTTTCTCAAGCGCGATCTGATCCAGGCTCTTTCCTAAGTAATCAGTATGATCAAAACTCACGTTCGTGATCACGCAGCACAGAGGATTGATGATATTGGTCGCATCCAGCTTTCCGCCAAGTCCGGTTTCAATAATAGCAATATCTGTTTTTTTCTTCTCAAAATACCAAAGTGCAAGAGCAGTCAGGACCTCAAAATAGGTCTGTTCTTTGACTTTTGGTCTGACCATATTGCAAAAACCCGCCACATCAGATTTCTCAATCATCTTGCCGTCGACGACAATCCGCTCGCAAAAATCAACAAGATGAGGAGAAGTAAAAACTCCTGCCTTGTACCCGCATTCTTTCATGATCGTCCCAAGAAAAGCAGCAACACTCCCTTTTCCGTTTGTGCCTGCAATATGTACGCATTTAAGCTTTTCCTGAGGATTTCCCAGCATGGATAGAAGTTCTTTTATTCGTTTTATCCCTAAATTCCAGTTTCCCGACTGCAGGTTCTCCATCCACTCGATCGACTGCTCATAATTCATCCTGGCCATTGCTCAAGCGTGAAGGGTATTCCATTTAAAAAAGTTAGTTTTTTTATTTTTCTAAAAAAGAATTGATGATTAAAAAAGACTAAGTCAGAATCAAGGTGCAAATCATCTTCTAGGCCAAAAAGGATTTGCGAAGCTATACGATTGCTTGCACGTCATGTCACGATTTTGCTGCAGAGCCACTGCCATTTTGCAAGAATATGCATA
>CAYMIF010000029.1:0-27369 GCA_964390375.1 uncultured Methanosarcinales archaeon | reverse complement strand
CGAAACCTTGAGCTTGCTCAACGGTTCACGACGACAGTCGTGTGAGGATTGGTAGCATAGCACTTCATAATAGCCGATTTTTCAGAAAGATTTAAATATGATTTTTGTCTTCATTAAAGTACATGGCAGAAAAAATGAACATATTGCTATCTTTACTCACTCTTCTGCTAGCTATGCTGCTATGATTGCAGCGCTCATTTAACCGATACATTCTCAAATTTTTAAAAAAACCTATAGGAGGATAAATATGAGACCAGGAAAAGGTATAAGGAAAACAAAAAGCAACCCGGACAACAAGTACAATTCAACTAGAAATAGTGCTGATCACAATCTGCTTATTCTACCGCTAATTCTGCTGCTGCTGTTGCAGCTGCTATAAAATTTATTCAAGGACCCCAAAGGACGCAATCATTTCGCGTTTCTCGACCGATCATGCTTCTGCATGAGATTCCATGATAAAAACCAAAAGATAATGGAGGAGAAATGACATGACAGATTTAAATGATGATAAGATAGTGATTTTTGATACAACTTTGAGGGACGGAGAGCAGGCCTCAGGATTCCACCTCTATCCAGAGGAGAAATTAGACATAGCACGGCAACTGACAGATCTCGGGGTCGACGTGATAGAGGCAGGATTCCCAGCATCATCAAGAGGGGATTTTCGCTCTGTCTACGATGTAGCGCAAAAATACGCAAACCCTAAAGGCACAAAGATATGCGCACTAGCAAGGTGTCATGAGAGAGATATCAAGGCTGCTGCAGAGGCCCTGGACCCTGCTCATGAGGATTATAAAAGGATCCATGTATTCATCGCGACAAGCGACATACACATGAGAGACAAGCTGCGAAAAAGCCCCCAGGAGATAAGGCAGATGGCTGTGGATGGTGTTTCTATGGCAAGGCAATATTCGTCTGATGTAGAGTTCTCTTGTGAGGATTTCGGCCGTTCTGACAGGGATTATATAGTCGAGATGGCGCAGGCAGCGATAGATGCAGGCGCAGGCACGATAAATCTGCCTGACACAGTAGGTTTCATGACGCCAGGGGAATGTCATGACAAGGTAAGATACGTGATTGAGGCCCTGAGAAGGAAAGGCTACCATGAAACGATATTCTCTGTCCACAACCACAACGATCTTGGCATGGCTACAGCGACATCCATCGAAGCAGTAAGAGCAGGAGTAAGGCAGGTGGAATGCACGATTAACGGCATAGGCGAGCGTGCAGGAAACGCTGCATTGGAGGAGATTGTGGCAATACTTGGTTTCAAGGCAATGGGGACGACAGGAATCGACACCCGCCTCATCGGACCGACATCGAAGCTGGTATCAAGATACACAGGAGTCGCCCCCCAGCCGAACAAGTCCATAGTCGGTGCGAACGCCTTTGCCCATGAATCAGGGATTCACGTCCACGGCCAGCAGGCAAACAGGGCAGCGTATGAGGTCCTGGACCCTGATGATTACGGAGTCGCAAGCGTCACAACATTCGGCCCCAGGTCTGGCCAGAATGGCCTGCGAAGAAGATACAACGATATGGGGATATACTTCGGGCAGGACGAGCAGACAAAGACCGAAGGCCCTGTTATCAGGTATTCAGAAGATCGCTTCCTTCGGGCTGCCGAGAGGTTCAAGGACATAGCAGACAAGAAGAAGAGGATAGACGATGCTGACCTGATAATGGCATTGGAGAACGTGGATTGTATTCCTGTAAACTACGTCATGAGGAATTACGCGCCAGAAAAGCGCCCAGTTCTCTATGGCATGAAAGTATTGCTGGATTCACCTGAGGGAGAAGCATGGGTTGAGGGGATAGGTGACGGCCTGATAGATGCGGGTGTCACTGCGATCTCCAAGGTGATGCCCAGGAGCTATCAGTTCCAGGATTTCAGGTCATACTCTACTGAAGAAACTGCATCAGCCCCAGGTCTTTCATGGGTCCATGTAGTGAACAACGGATGGCGGGCACTGGGAAGATGCGAGAACAGCGATGTTGTGACCTCAGCCATATCAGCATATCTTGACGGCTGCAACAGGATGCATTATATAGAGGGGCATTTCCAGCGGCATGCAGGATAGTTCTTCTTTTTTTTTATTTCATGGCATCAGCATTCCGGCTAATATGAAATCCTAGCCGTCTGTGCCATGAGAGAGAATATTTACATTAGTAAATATTCTCGTGGCCAGGCGAAACCGATGTGAAACATCGGTGAAGTAGGATAGGATTTCATATTAGCCCAGCATTCCGAAACATTTAAATATAAGGTCTGTTTCATTCTGTTTTAACGCATTCTTAAATCCGTTAAAAATTCTTATGCAGGTGAGCGTTATAAATGGCAGAAAATCAGAATTATTTGAAGGGTACGACAACCTTGGGTCTATTGTGCAAGGACGGTATTGTCTTGGCAACAGATGCTAGGGCAACCGCAGGACACATGATAGTCAACAAGAGGGTTGACAAGACCTATCAGATCTCAGACAACATGGTTGTGACTATGGCGGGCACAGTATCAGATGCCCAGCTTCTGTGCAAGCTGATTAAGGCAGAGCTTCAGCTAAAGAAGCTCAGGACAGAACGTGAGCCGTCAGTCAAGGAAGCTGCGAACCTTCTGGGCAGCATGGTATATTCAAACATAAGGAAATTTTCGCTCATCCCAGGAATTGCTCATTTTGTGCTTGGAGGAAAGGATGAGACTGGTTTTCATCTTTATGACATATATCCGGATGGATCAATAACAGATGCAAATGAGGAAGGTTTTGTCTCTTCTGGTTCTGGAAGCGTGTTCGCGCTTGGAATATTAGAGACCCAATTCGACAAGAGCATATCTGTCGAGGACGGAATCAACCTTGCTGTCACGTGCATAAATGCAGCTCTTCAGAGGGATTCTGCATCAGGTGATGGCTTGAATCTCGTGACCATCACACATTCAGGTGTCAAGAAGGTCTTGACAAAGCGCCTGAAGCAGAAGATTGAAGTTTAGAGTGCATAACTTCTTGAATAAATTTTTTGGTTGATAAGATTGAGTAAAATAATAAAGGAAATTTTAAAGCATATTCCCGAAGGGAAGATAAGCGACGCTGTTTTTGAAGGAGCAAATATTGTCCTGTACACTAAGGACAAGGATTTTTTCTTCAATAACAACGGGATGATAAAAGAAGTAGTTGACATCTTCAAGAAACGAATAGAGCTTCGGCCGGACCCGTCAGCTACAATGGAGCTGGAGGCCGCAAAAAAGGAGATAAAGAAGACCCTTCCAAAAGAGGCGGGCATATCAGACATAATATTCGATACCCAGCGCTCCATGGTCATAATCGAGGCTGAAAAGCCAGGTCTGGCCATAGGAAAGCAGGGCTC
Organism: uncultured Methanosarcinales archaeon; assembly: GCA_964390375.1. Taxonomy (GTDB): domain Archaea; phylum Nanobdellota; class Nanobdellia; order Woesearchaeales; family DSVV01; genus CAYMIF01. The sequence continues at coordinate 24,012 of CAYMIF010000029.1, read as the reverse complement.
TCTTCTAAAAGAGATCAGGACAAAGACTCTCTGGATACCTCATATCAGGAGAAAGCCGGCAATAAAGTCCCAGCTGATAGAGAACATTCGAAACGTCCTTTACCAGAATTCTGACGAGCGGAGGAAGTTCCTCAACCACACAGGACACAGGGTATATGACGGCTGGATAAGAGGCAAGAAGCACGAATGGGTAAGGGTCACTTATTTAGGCGGAGGCCGCCAGGTAGGCCGCAGCTGCATCTTCCTGCAGACTCCGGAATCAAGGGTTCTGATTGACTGCGGAATTGACATAGCAGCAAACGACGACCATGCGTATCCTCATCTTGAATGTCCTGAATTCAAGATTGACGAGTTGGACGCGATAATAATCAGCCACTCTCATCTTGATCATTGCGGGCTTGTGCCTTATCTGTTCAAGTTCGGATACAGGGGACCGGTATACTGCACAGCGCCGACAAGGGACATCTCAGCCCTTCTTCAGCTTGATCTTGTCAAGATCATGAGAAACGAGGGAAAGGAGCCTCTCTATACAAGCGAGGATGTCCGAAACATGGTAAAGCATACGATAACTCTTGATTATGACGAGGTCTCAGACATAACACCTGATGTCAGGATCACGCTTCACAATGCCGGTCATACTCTCGGCAGTTCCATGGTTCATATGCATATCGGAAACGGTCTTCATAACATACTCTACACTGGAGACATGAAGTTCGGCCGGACCTCGCTCCTTGAGCCTGCAGCGATCAGGTTCCAGAGGCTCGAGACCCTGATGATCGAGAGCACCTACGGAGGAAGAGAGAACGTACTTCCCTCAAGAAAGGATTGCGAGGACATGATCGCAAAGACAATAAAAGAGACCATAAAGAGGAGAGGTAAGGTACTGATTCCAGTGCTTGGTGTCGGAAGGGCTCAGGAAGTGATATTGATAGTTGAAAGCCTGATAAGAAAAGGAATAATTGACAAGATTCCAGTCTATATAGATGGTATGGTCTGGGATGTGACTGCCATTCATTCAGCTTATCCTGAATTCCTCAACTCCAACGTCAGGAAATTGATATTCCACAAGAACCAGAATCCCTTCCTATCAGACGTATTCAAGAGGATCGGGTCAGGAAAGGAGAGAAAGCAGGTTATAGAGGAGGCTGAGCCTTGTGTTGTCCTGGCTACCAGCGGTATGCTCCAGGGCGGTCCGTCAGTCGAATATCTCAAGGCCTTTGCAGAGAACAAAAGAAACCAGATGATATTTGTATCATACCAGGGAGAAGGCTCATTAGGTCGAAGGATCCAGAGAGGGGAAAGGGAGATAATATTCAAGAACGGACCAAAAAATGATGTTATCCACATAAATATGCCGCTTCTCACAATAGACGGATTCACTGGGCATTCTGGCAGAAAGCAGCTCACAAGCTTCATCTACAAGCTCCAGCCCAAGCCCAAGAAGGTCCTGATAAACCACGGCGAGGCCTCAAGAAGCCTTGACCTGGCATCATCTATTTACAAGATGCACAGGATCGAATCGAGTGCCCCGAGGAATCTGGAAGCTGTCCGGCTGAAATGATATCTTTTTTTGATAGTTTTTGTCAATCTTTTTCTAGTTTAAAAATTAAATAAGAAATAAAGAAGATCTCAGAAATTGATGATCATGCTGGCGCCAAATGTCTCATCAACATTCCCGTCGAACTGCGTTCCGCCACGAAGCCCGCTGTCATCGAAGCTGTTCTTCATGTAATAGAGTCTCAGCCCGACGTCCCATCCATCTTTCTCTTCATTGTCAAGGCTGATCTCAAGTCCGGCATATATCCTGTCCATCGAGACCTCTCCAAGGTCGAATTCTTCTCTGACTTCCTGGCTGTTCCATCTGTGGTATCCGTTCATGCCTTTGAAATCTATCTCAGCGACATCCGGCTCCCATCCGCCGAATCCTCTGATCTTCACGCCGTCGAATACCTTAAGGTAGGGTGTTTTTCCTTCCACAAAAAAGCCGACCGGCGGAACATCTGTCTCATAATAGACCTGATACAGCACGAATGCATCGCCCCATGATGGTGCATAGTGAGGAGCATAGTTATATGCATTGCCTTCGAAATTGGCTTCATCGAAATAGTCTGCCATAGGCTCTTCATCATCTTCTGAAGATGCCGCGAACCGAACACCGATACCGACAAGGTCAAACAGCGACACCTGCGCACGTCCATAATCAATGATCTTGAACTCAGGAGCATGCAGATATGTTCCGTCTGGGATAGGCTTGATGTTTGTCTTCGGGTCATGCGGATGTGATGGCACTGTCCTGTATGCTTCAGGTATATTCGATATCTGTGTTGTGCTTTCAGTTGTACCGAGGTCCGCCCTGAAAGGTTCCACAGAAAAATGCAGCCATTCAGGCATCTCAGCATAAGCTGGTTTAGATAATGCAGTTGTCCCGACCAAAACTCCGGCGCACATAGTGCGTATGAATTTATTCACAAGATTGTTCAGTGCCATTGTGATTGTTGGGAATGATATGCAGATTCTTAAACCTAACCGTAGGAATTACGGACTTTTTCGTGAATGTTTTTGATTTTTTCCGTTACCTGTAATCTTCACATAACCGCTTGATATCTCTCTTTCGCTTCTAAGATCAGAGAGGAATCCGAACAGTTCACCAGTATATGAAGTTTCTGGATATAGCCCTTTTACCTCACGATAGAGCGATTTTCCTACCCAATGTATCTCTCCGACTACCATTGGGAACTTATGTCTGATGTCAGATTCATAGCAGTGATTTACTAGGACAGAATTACATTTATGTGCAAATGCCATTTCATTCAGGGAGTCTTCTGCCCTGATACGAAGTTCTTCCACAAGGGGGCCGTTGAATGCCTTTCCGTCTACCTGTTTTGCACGCTCAAGAAGGGAGTTGAACATCAGGTATTTTGACAGGTATTCAGCAAGCATTGTTTTAGGCAGCTCCTTTGCTTCGTGAATATCTATCGGCGACATAAAGACTTTCCTGAAATCATATGCATCACTCAGATGATCCTCTAAAGCAGGTATCGCTGTATAGTATGTCTGCATGAACACTGTTGAATACTTGTCCAGTGCATATTCGATCTCTCCAAGATCTATTATCTGTCTGGTGCCTCTGCAGTCGAACTCAATCCTGGGTTCTGGCAGCCCACAATCTGCCAGGTCATCGATAACCCTCTCATCACTATTGCTCTTTCCATGTCTCAATGTTTTTTGTTTAAAGACCTCAGCAATGAAAAGAGTTGACCCGTCATGCTTATCCTTGAAATATCTTCTTTTGCTGTCTGGGTCATGTACTTCTTCATAGTATTGGCCCAGCATATATCTGGTTATTGGATCTTTTCCTACTCCTGATGGTCCAACAAGTGTTATCATCCTGGCTTTCTTCATTTTATTCACCTGAGTTTTTCATCGATTGAATCTTTTGTTCTTCTTCCGCCTTCAGAGAGGACTTTGCCTGAAAGGTCCTCCACCCACCAGACAAAATCCCCTCTGAAACTGTTCCTGTTAATCCCTTCAGCTTTCTTTTCTGCCAAATCAAGCATGCCTTTGTACTTTTCACTATGATAGAAATCATTGTCTGGGCATCCGCATCCTGGTTCTCCAAGATAGCTGCAGGCAAAGCATAGCATATAATCTCTCATTTCAATCCCTCTAATATTGCCGTGTCTTCTGCTATTATCTTCTCCAGTCTTGTAGATTCCGGATAGTATTTTTGAGCAATTCTGAGGTTCTCCAAAGAAAGCTGCATCTCTTCGATATCACCTGCTTGATGAGCGATTGCAAATCCCAATGAACCATGGTAGAGCAATGCCTCATAATTATCCAGATTTATCTTAAGGGCTTTTTCTGCAGAAAGATAGCATTCTACGAACTCTCCTTTGATATGATGGAGCCTGGCCATGATTGTGTATGCATCATCTGATTCAGGGTCTATTTCCAATGCCTTCCTGCACATATCAAATCCACGTGACACCTTTTCAGGATCTTCAGGAAACCTTGAATATACTTCTCCTAAAGAAATATACAGGTCTTCTGTTGCTCGGTCATCTCTGGATAATGCATCCTCCAGAAGCAGGGCTGCCTTTGCATTGTTTCCAAAGACCTCATAGAATACTTTTGCCTGGTAGATTGCATATTCACTATCAGAGCCAAACTCTCTCCTTTCTTTTAATCTTCCTGTCTTTTCTGCAGATGCGCCGCTGCAGATTCCATCTATTGATTTGTAAAGTCTCATATCTATTATGTTATGATATATACTTTTTCTTTATTATGCATACAAAATGTATTTTATGTACATTTTACGAAAAATTTTTAAATATCATATTATAGCCTTATCCTTGATGAGACGAAAGCTGATAAAGCATGGGGAATCCTCCTTGACGTTGGCTCTGCCTAAGAGATGGCTGGTTTCAAACAACCTCAGGAAGGGTGATGAGGTCGAAATAGATATGAAAGAAAAGGAGCTGATTGTCTCGGCAGGTCATCGTCCAGTCCATGAGAGGATTGAGATTGACATCACCGGAGCAGGAAGCATGATTCGTCGGATCATAGGTGCCACATTCAAGTCAGGATATGACGAGGTTTTGGTCAGATTTTCTTCATTCGATGAGATTCAGCAGGTACAGGAGCTGGTAAGGGAGCACTTTACTGGTTTCGAGATTGTCTGCCAGAAGCGCTCGTCTATTTTGATAAAGAATATATTGAACAATGAATTCTTGGAATACAGGGCAGTGCTCAGAAGATTTTTTCTGGTCCTGCTGCAGATTTCAGAGGAGTCACATCTTGCATCAAAAAAAGAGGATTTCGAATGGTTAAGAAAGATTACGCTTCTGAAAAAAGAGACAGACAAGTTTGCTGACTATTGCCGTAGGGGTGTGATAGAGAAGGCAGAGACAGGATACAGAAGACTTCCCCCGCTGTATACCATAATAGAGGAACAGGAAAAGGTTGCTGACAGATATGTAAACCTCTGTGAATATATTGATGAGCACAAGATTAAAGTAGGAAAACCCATGCTTAAAATCATGCATCTTGTGTCTTCTTTTGAAAGGGATTTTTATACTCTTTTCTATTCTTTTGATTTGAGGGCCATCTCAGCATTCGGAAACAAAAAACAGGAGATTCAAAAAAAGATAGATGATCTGTCCAAAAAAACCTCAAGAAAGGAGATACATATACTGATACTGCTCGACATAATGCTGAATCTAATTTTCGACTTAAATGGCCCCTTGATGGTCCTTAATATCTAGTGATAAGAAAAAGGAATGATCCTGGGATTGGATTCAGACCCGGATCCCAGGATAGATCTGAAAATCACGGACAAGCTCCTGGATGTCATCATGCACTTTCTTCTTGATGCTGTCAGAATCGATGTTTTTGAGCACTTTGCTGATACACTCTCCTACAACCTTCATCTCAGAGACACCGAATCCCCTTGATGTCACGGCAGGAGTACCCAGTCTTATTCCAGAAGGATTGAACGGGCTTCTCTTGTCATATGGGATCATGTTCTTGTTGCATGTGATCTTGACCTCATCAAGAGCAGTCTCAGCCTCCTTTCCTCCAATACCTAGGTTGGTAAGGTCGACAAGCATCAGGTGGTTGTCAGTCCCGCCTGTCAGAAGATTTATCCCATTTTCAATAAGGCTGTCAGCAAGCGCTTTTGCGTTCTTCAGGATCTGTTTTTGGTATTCCAGGAAATCCGGCTTCAGAGCCTCGCCGAACGCGACTGCCTTGGCAGCTATGACATGGTCAAGAGGGCCTCCCTGCATGCCGGGAAACACTGCTTTGTCGATAGCCTTGGCATGCTCTTCGCGGCACATTATCATCGCCCCTCTGGGCCCGCGCAGTGTCTTATGCGTAGTTGTCGCGACAACATCGCAGTGCGGGACAGGGTTCTCATGCAGGCCTTTTGCGCAAAGCCCAGCTATGTGTGCGATATCAGCCATGTGATATGCACCAATCTCATCAGCGATCTCGCGGAATTCCTTGAAGCTAATGGCTCGCGGATAAGCAGAGAAACCGGACAGTATCATCTTAGGTTTCTCACGCAGCGCGATCTTCCTGACCTCGTCCATGTCTATTCGGAATGTCTTCGGGTCGACATTATAGGATGAAAATTTATAATGCTTGCCAGAGAAATTGACAGGATGCCCGTGGGTCAGATGTCCCCCCGCTGAAAGGTCCATTCCAAGGATTTTATCCCCTATCTCAAGAAGGGCATAGTAGGCTTCCATGTTCGCGGATGATCCCGAATGCGGCTGGACGTTTGCATGGTCAGATGAAAATAGCTTGCACGCACGGTCAATAGCGAGCTGCTCGCACACATCGACGAACTCGTTCCCGCCGTAATATCTTTTTTTAGGATATCCTTCAGAATATTTGTTTGTCAGGACAGATCCAGTAGCCTGCATAACAGCCCTGCTCACGAAATTCTCAGAAGCGATAAGCTCAACACCGTTCTCCTGTCTCTTTATCTCATTCTTTATCGCTTTAAATATCTCAGCATCAGAATCCGCAAGCTCATTCATCCTTCCCATGCAAAAACCAAAACATTGTTTCATTTATATGTTTTGTTAAATTTAAGACTAGAGGATAAATCAAGCGCAAATATCATTCTGTCATACGTCAGATATCCTTCTGCAAAAAACCACGCATAAAACTGAACATTTTAAGAATAAGTACGGTTTTACTGCAATGATAGAACCTGAAAAAGTCAGGAGGAACCTGATATGGCAGAACATGACGTAAGGAAACTAGGCAATAATCTTGATCGCAGCTCCATTGCCGTCCTGGTCAGCGGGGGGATTGCAGCCTACAAGGTTTTGTCCCTGATACGTCTTCTGAGGCAGTATGGCGCAGATGTCCGGGTATATGCGACCCCTGCTGCCCTGGATTATGTCACAAAGAGGTCTCTTGAATGGTGCTCGGGTAATCCTGTGATAACAGAACTCTCCCATAGATCAGAGCATCTATTTTCATATGACGCATATCTTCTGGCTCCAGGAACACACAACACGATCTCCAAGTTCGCCGTGGGCATCGGCGACAATGCGGTTTCAACAACCCTGATATCTGCCCTTGGTAGGTTGGAGAAGAAAGATTCAGTCATTCTTATGGCTCCGGCGATGCACACCAGCATGATGAATTCAGTCTATCATGAGAACATCAGAAAGCTTCTCAGAAAGGGTGTCTGCCTCATCGAGCCTCACATCGATATGGGCAAGGCAAAACTGCCGGATATCAAAACAATAGCAGCAAGGACCATCAGGCACATGAGCAAGAGCAGCTTGAAGGGGTGTACAGTTCTCGTGACCGCAGGCCCGATTCCCGGCTGGATAGACAATGTCCGGATGCTCACAAACCGCTTCAGCGGAAGGACAGGAATTAAGATTGCAGACGAGGCATATCTCAGAGGCGCAGACGTTACATTGGTTCTTGGAAAAACAGAGCTTCAGCCGCCGGGATACCTGAACACGATCAAGGTCCAGGACATAGACCAATACAGAAAAGCGGTCCTAAATAAAGGATTTGATATAGGTATTTACACGGCTGCCGTAGCCGACTACATCCCAAAAACAACCAGGAAAGGAAAGATACCATCTGACGCAGGCTTGACATCGATCAGCTTAAAAACCACCCCGAAGATCATCCAGGAGATAAGAGAAACGCACCCTTCCCAGTTCATGGTGGCTTTCAAGTATCAGGAGGGTCTCTCTGTTGATGAGCTCCTGAAGATCGCAAGACAAAAGGCAGAGACCTACGACCTTGTGATAGCGAACAGAGGCGAGGACATACATGGCAGCGTTCACAGGAGTTTCTTTGTCAAAGACCAAAAAGTCATAGCCGAACCTTCGGAAAAGCAGGCCATGGCTGAGACACTCATGGATTTTCTAGAAAAACAAGGACTGAATGATTCTTTTTAAAGTCAGAAACATTTATAAACCCTCTATGTAATCCAAACGCGTTCTAAAATGAGGAGCACAAGTGGACCCAGAGAACATACTAAAAAAAGCCAAGAAGAGCATCAGCAGCTTTTGCATCGAGGAATGCCGCTCATATTGCTGTAGAAAGGGCTATCTTGTTCTGAGCAGAAAGGAGCTTGACCTCATAACCGACAAAAAACCCGGGTCTTGGAAAAACCAGATCACTGAATTGGATGACAACCGCTTCTCTCTTTTCATGGGAAACTCTCTTCATCCCTGCCCTGCGCTTCTGCCCAACTTCCATTGCAGTATACACAAGAAAAGGAACAGGCCAAAAGCTTGCAAGGAATTCCCTGTATTCCTGAAGGGCGATACTGTCTATTTCTCTAACAGGTGTCTTGCTGTGCGACAGGGTCTTTTCTATCCCTATATCTATAAGCTAAGGTCGATGGGGCTGAAGATATTGTTTTCAGATCCATTAGCAGAGGTCTTCAACAACCAGAACAATATAGAAAAAGACGACAACCCTGACAGGAATGTTACACAGTCAGGTTTCCAAAAGCCCACCGTGCGAGCTTCGGGACAGCCCATGAAAGCGCCGCCCCAAGCCAGATCATGAGGACAAAATCAAACATCGCAGCATACTTGTTGCCGCCGTCCACTATCTTGATGATTATCGCGGATATCAGTGAATGGATGATCACGATGACTCCTATATAGATATTCACTTCATTCATGTCTATTGTAGGGATCACAGGCAGTATGGATGTCACGAGGTTTGACATGTTCTGCTGCATCTGAGCGCTCTCAAAGGCAGACGAGAACATCCCTGAGAGCATGAACGTGATTGCGGTCGCCATGTATACTGTCGTAAGAAACCCAAGCAGAGCACCATAAAGAGCCCCACGAAGAGCAGATGCAAGCTGTATCCGAAGTTTTCTGAGTGATATCAGCCGAAAGAAATTCTTTGATATGATCTCTCCTATCTTCACCCCGTCGCCGCCCAGATAGATTGACTTTGCAAATATATGGATGAAGTAATTGATAAGGTTCGACCCGCTCTCGCCGGCAAAATATATCCATGAAAGGAACCTTTCAGAACCAAGACGAAGCCTGCGATAAAGATTCACGAGCATGGTATTGAGAACACCAAAATCATGCACCCTAAGCGACCCCAGGCTTGATGTTGGGCCGCCTCCTTTTGTGGCTATGGTTCCGCCCATCGCCCTGATAAAAGTAGGAAATGCCTTGTCTCGCCGAAAGACCATATTTTCCTCTGCAGAAGCGAACATGCCTATTATGATGAGAGGTGTGAATCCTATCGCAACAGAGAAAAGGAATGTGAGTTTGTCGATATAGATAAGAGATGCAGTGATAAGAAAGCTCAGCGGGAGGATTATGACAACTGCCCGAAGCAGCTTCTTTGTGCCTTCGTCGATTATCAGAAGGTTATGGCACAGTTTGTCAGATGGGATGAATGTCTTGATGAGTACCACCAGCATCATGTCCATGACAAACAGACCTATCAGTGAGAATCTTATTATGACCATGATCGAGATTCCCATCAGCAGCGGAAGCAGCAGCGCAGCAGACATCGCAAATGCAATTGCGATGGTCAGGCTTATGAATATATCCTGCAGCATTCTTATGTTTTCCAGCGATTTATTATACTCATTAGCAAAATCATCCATCACAGCGTCCTGCTCCTGTGTCAGGAAAACCTCGATGTCCTCCCCGAAATCAAGGACCGCAGCAAATCGGTCCAAAAAATCCCCAAAGATCTTGGAAGGTGAATGGCTCGCAAGAAGCCTGCACGTCCTGGCATACCCGAGGTTCCAGTTCTTCGAAAGATACACGATCTTGTCGCTCATAGTTGCAAGCTCCCCATATTCCTTCTCTTCTGATATCTTCTTGAGAAGTGTGGTGACATTAAGTTTCAGGGTAGATAATGTCCCTGCATAGGTCACATAGAGGTGGATGTTCTCCTGTATGCTTACTTTTCTTCTCTCGAAACGAAGATATGGGAATACTGCGATGAACGCAAGCCCCAGCACAAGGATGATATATATGGTGAACAGCGGCGGCTTGATATAGAAGACCATGATGAAAAGAAATAGCAGCATCACTCCTATGGTCGGGAATACGACTTTGAGTATGAAATCCTGGTAGCTTTTGAATCCTGCATCATAAATATAATTTCCCATCTCTTTTGGTCCTCATGTTAGATCTTGAAAGGAAGAGCTTTTTCTCCTTGCCTTTGATATTTCGCAAGAACTTCGAATACATCAAAATAATTGAATATCTTGTGCTCAACCATCCTCTCAAGTATCCTTGTTCTTGTATCGAGAACAGCATAGATATCTCTTGTATCCTCATATCCAAGCATCGCAGCGATCTTCTTCTCAAGGATGTAGCTGTTGAACATGCCCCTGAAGAAATGCCGGTCATCAGCAGGGTTCCAGTTGAAGACCTGCCTTGTGATCACCTTGTTCTCTACATCATAGTACCGCTCAATTTCAGTCACAGAGAGCACGCGCCTGACAAAATGCCCGCCCTGTGAAACTGCCATCTGGATAAGCACGATATTGAGGTTATCGATTGAGGCTATAGGTACGTTGATTGGATGCCCTGTCAGCCTCTGCACCATCGAATGTACCGAACCTGCGTGGAACGTCGAACACACAGGGTGGCCTGTCTGCATAGCCTGGAATGCGATGTTTCCTTCCTCTCCTCTGATCTCTCCCACTATGATATAGTTCGGACGGCTTCGAAGTGCAGCGATCAGAAGATCAAACATGGTGACATCAGTGCTCTTCCCGGACTCCCTGGTCACCAGGTGCTGCCATGTGTCCTGGGGCATCGTGACCTCTGGAGTGTTTTCTACAGTGTATACCTTTGCATCCGGCTTGATGAACGCAGCAGAGGCATTTAGTGTCGTGGTCTTGCCTGAGGCCGTCTCTCCGCACACGAACATGTTCATGCCGTTTTCCAGGCACAGCCAAATGTATGCAGCAACCTGTGGGCTCATCGTGCCCCAGTTGATGATTTGCGTGATGCTCACTGGCACCTCTGAGAACTTTCGTACAGTAAAGCTTGAGCCCTCGAGCGAGACCTCTCTTCCGTAGATGAAATTCACTCGCGAGCCGTCAGGCATTATCGCGTCCACTACTGATTTTGCGTCTGATACAGGTCTCTCTACGCGCTCAGAGGTCTCGACCATGTACTTGTTAAGCTCAAAATCTGTCGAGAAGATGATGTTTGTCCTGACCATCTCGAACACCTTATGGATGGACGATATAGCACCGACTCCGACGCAGTGGATATCCTCAAGATAAGGATCGAGGAATAGCGGCTCCAGCTTGCCGTATCCTACGCGGTCGCGGATCAGGTAATATTTGATCATGTCATAATCCCATTTTTTCAGGTGGATTTTCTTGGTCAGGATATTTTCGCCCTGGTGCTTTTCATCCATGACAACCACCATGTCATAGATTTTGTTCAGTATCGGCGCCATGTCCTCTACCTTGTCCGGCACCTCGAACCTGTTCGCGATAGCCACCATCCTTTCCAGAATCTTGTCATTCAGCTTCTTTATGTCCTCTTCCATCTGAGGTTCTATGACAACATAGTTGATTATTCCCTCTTTCCTGAAGATATGGATGAATATAGGGTCACCTACAGGATATATTATATTTGGATTTTTTTCGGTCTTGAGATTACGATCCAGCTTCAGCATATACTGTGGTTCTGGCATCTCCCTCACGATCTGTCTCATGTATTTATTGAAATGAGGGAATTTTCTCATTGCTTCGTCCTGATTCTTGGTGATCGGTGGTTTTTGTCTCACAGCCATCTTTTATTACCTTGGTTAGTCGAATGAAGCGATCTCTACTGCCAGACCTTTGCCTGGCTCGACCTTGAAAGGGATCATCGTGATCATATTGTCGCCCGGTCTCTTGAATCTTTGGATATTTATGACTCTCACGACATTTCCTGCAAATGACCTGATCTCTACCAGAAAATAGCAGTCAGCAACAGATCTAAGCAGGGTGAGGAACTTCGCATTCAGGTGCTCTGGATCAACGCAGAAGATTATGGTCTTGTTCATGGTGTTGAGTTTTTTTAAGTGTTTTATCACGTCAAAGCACTTCTCTTCAGAGATATTGTCCTTGATTAGAAGAAAAGACAAGGTATCGAATACGATTATCTCGTTCTCGAATATCTTTTTTGAATGGAAAAGCTTCACAAGAAAATTAGGGTTGAGCTTTGTGTTTCCAATAAAAGGGAACATCGGGATGAACAGCATGTTCTTGTCGATCATGTAGTATTTGATATCATAATCAAGTGAAGTCATCTGCTCGATAAAACCGGCAGTGTTCAGCTCAGAACTGATATAGGTCACGGTCTTGTTGTGCTCAAGAAGGCCGTAGACTATCCTCTGTGCAAGAATGCTCTTGCCTGCTCCGTCTTTTCCCTCGATAAGTATAAGGGAGTCTTTCGGCATGCCTCCTCCGAAGTTTCTGTTGAGTTCATCCCGCCGAAGCTCGATTGACATTATTTTCTCATTGCTTGGCAAATTTCTTTCACCCTTTTTTGTTTTTGGTTATCGTGATTTTTGTATTCAGCCTAAAAATATCTTGCTGTCTTTTACTGAGTGTTCTGTTGTGACAGTTGCGACTCTCGTAACATTAGTCAGGTTCAAAAACACCTCTATTTTGATTGTCTCGTCTGAATCCCAATGAAGAGGGTTTATGTGTTCAGATCCCTCTGCAAATGAGATGGTCCTGTTGTTGTCGCTTCGTGTGATCTTGATTTCGTCGATGAATACGTCCAGGTAATCAAGGTCAATTTTGTTCGAGCCTGTATTTTCTACGAAAATCGTTGTGGTATGAGGATTCGTTGAATTATCAAAACTGATATTCAAGATTTGAAGATTGCTCTTTATCTGGTTCTCTAATCTCTCTTTTTGAACATTGTATGATTCTGTTGTCGATTGGACCATGTCACCATATATCAATGCCATTGTTGTCACCATGAAGATTAGAGCAAAAAATAGCAATATGAACGACCCAATCGAACTAAAACCCATTTTACCACCCTAGATTGAAAACGAATCAGTATCCCTGACTTCATATGGTGTTGTTACTATGACATTGTGCGAGATATTTTCATTGAGCTCCATGAAAGCCTTTATCAGGAGTTCCTCTTTTGGGTTCCATATCCCTATGTCTTCTATTTCTGTATCCCAGAGGACTTCTATTGTCCTGTTGCTGTCGTTTCTTGGAAACCTGATGCCGTCTATATAGACATCTATATGCTCGGGCTTCATGTTAGTCTGACCCGTATTCCGCACGTATATCCATGTCGTGTCAGTGTTGTTGTCATGAGAGATAACATCTATTTTGATGTTTGTCTTGATAACATTGTTGTATTCTGCGCTCTTTTGCGAAAACGCGCCTTCTGTCTTGTCTGTATAGTTTTTTATAGATACCAGCAGTCCTGAAACTATACCAAGAACAGCAATGAATAGTATTACCTGAGTTATTACAGTACTCATCCCCATTTTTTATTCCACCCAAGATATTCTATTAAATTACTTATATATAATGATTTCGTTTTTTATAAATACATTATAGTTGAAACTATCCGACTATTTCTTTGATTATTTTTGTGTGTTTTTTAATCATCACTTTGTGTAAAAAGTGCGTCTGCGCCACGAGAGGGTGCATCTGCAAAGCAAATCTTGCGAGGCGTAAGCTTACGAAGTAAGCGAAGTAGTGCTTTTTATGCAAAGCCTTTAATCGCAAAAGATTTATAAATAATTGTTACATAGTAAGATTTTTGTTACATGTTATGATTTAGGTGTGTTTAGTGCAAAAAAGTGGGGTAATACAAAACTATGCTTTTGATAGAGGCGAGAATAATGATAGTCAGATTTCTAAAAATATAAGGTTTTTTATACCTGTAAAAAAAAGCCGTCATCCCAAAATCCTTTTACCGATCGAGATATTCTCCCAGGAATTATCGCCTTTAGAAGCGGTTGTTACTTTCCTGAAGCAGGATAAATCTTTCAGGTATTCAGAAATCGCAGCACTTTTGAACAGGGACATCCGCACGATCTGGATAACGCATGTGAATGCGAAAAAAAAGCAGGAGCAGCTCTTGATTCCACTGAGAAGTGCTATTAAGATTCCAGTTTTTATTCTCTCAGATAGGAAATTCAGTATTCTTGAGGCATTAGTGCTTTATCTGGTGGAGATAAGGAATATATCTCTGACAAACGTATCCAGGATTACCAAGAAGAGCACAAGCACCATTTGGACTGTTCTCTACAGGGCGAAGAAAAAGACAGGGGTGAAGAATAGATGACCACGCCTCTGATTAAAAGATATCTTTTGTTGATGTTCTTTTGTGTGTTTTTTATCATGGCATCACTGGATACAGGTGCTTACACACAGACTGGTTACAAGGTACAGCAGGGAAGGGCACTTGTCACCCAGAAATCCCAGACAATTACGATTGATGCAGTATCAAATCTCAGCAATGCATTCATTTTGCCGCCGTTCTATTACTCAACAGGTCAAAGAGCGGTGGAAGAAGAGACCGGGACTGGTGCCCAGACAGACCACGATTGGGCAGATTATACTGTTTTTCTGGGTAACAGGTCCGTGATTAATCTGACCCGGGAGGCTGCAGATGATGGTATTTATGTCTCATGGCAGCTTCTGGAGGCATTGGACAGGGAGTTCGCGGTCTATAGGGGGTATTATGATGCATCTTCTTCTGGTTCTGATTTCTACATACCTATCGGAAACAACGTGACTGCAGCAGATACGATGGTTTTGGTTACAGGTTATCATTCCAATGATACTGGGAGGGATTTTTATGACAGGTATCTTATGAGGGCATATGCATACAATGAAAGCCACATCAGGGTCAGAAGAGGTGATGGGACGAATTCAGATCTACATATTTCCTGGGTGGCTGTTGAATGGAACAGCGAAAAAATTGACTCGTTTCAGACTGGTACAGTATTGTTGGATGGGCCTGCAAACAATCAATCCAATCCTGCAACAGCAGCCCTGGCAACACCAGTCAATCTTTCCTGCTCTATGCTCTTCTTCCAGATAGATGCTCCTAATTCTGGTCTTGATCAGGTTGCTGTGGCAGGAAATATCTCTTCTGAGAACCAGGTGGCATTCTACGCTTCTGGAGTAGGTGGTACAGCAGATACTGCAGTGGATAGGAATGTAAGGTGGTATTTAGTCGATTTCGGAAATGGTTGCGTCAACATGGCGCGGGGCATGGTGGATTATTCGTCGAATGCTGATTGGGCCAACTATACTAAGTTGCTTTCTTCTCCTCTGCAGTTGAACAGGACTCTTGTCAGGGCATCACTTACCCATGACGGCGCAGGAGATGCCCAGCCCAGGCCTTTTCCTAATGTCTGGATGCAGGATTCTGAAAGATTCACAGTTCACAGGACAAGGACTGGTCAGGAGGCTTTCATTGAATGGAATTTGGTCGAACTTCCTTATACTATGCATAATATTAAATGGAATCAGTCTCTTCTACCTTTGGGTATAGAGCTCAGGAAGGATGGCAATCTCTCTGGAAGCGCTAGATTGGATTTTGTCGGCAACCACACGAACATATCAACAGAATGTGTTTCTGGTAACTGTTCGATCATATCGGATGACTGGCTCGATGGCAGGAACATATCCTCGGGCGAATCATTCTTGGATAATTTCACATGCCTAAATACCACTTTGGGTGTTTTTTGGGCAGGATTCTCTATATCATCAGATCAGGATGAAAACACAGGGGTTTTAAACGTGACTTGTGAGTTCTATGATTCGATCAATATAGCATGGGATCAGACCTCATTGGATCTGGGTACTGGCAACCATACTCTCGGAAACCTCTCTTCATCAGTCTATATGAATTCATCAGACACACATTCAAGCATAAATGTCACCTGTTCAGGTGATTGCAGGAATATTGTCTCTAATTGGACAAACGAGACAGGCATGGCAGATGGTGAATCCAAGATGGTCCATTTTGAATGCGCCGACCAGGTTCTGGGATATTTTGATGCATCTTTTGAAGTTATATCTGTTGAGGACGATATTCCAAGTACGATATTTATTAATTGCAGCATGAAGGATGTTTTGCCTCCTCCGAAGGTTAACGGTCTTGATAATACGACCTCTGGTTACAGTTGGATATTATGGAATTGGACAAATCCTGATGATCCTTCTTTTGAACATGTAGAGGTCTGGGTCAACGGCACGTTCTTTTACAATGTGTCTGCCAACTACACTAATGTTACTGGGCTTTGGCCTGCTACTTTATATGAGATACAGCTGAGGACAGTAGACAATGTCACCAATATAAACACAACCTGGGAAAATGATCTGGGCGGTACTCTTTTTAATAATGCAAGCCGGATATATCTCTCAGCACCTCAGGATAATTCCACAGCACCAGATGATTGGAGACAGATTGAGCTGTCAGCAGAAGATGATGAAAGCGATCATCTTTGTGTGGACATATACGGAAAAGCAGGATCAGCTCCTGATCATGAGTCGCTCTTGTACAGGAATTGTTCTGTTCTGAACAACTCACTCATAGGCTTCAACTGGTCAGGTCTAGTGCTCGGTCATGATGCAGGAATAGAAGTTCTTTGGCATTTCGATAACAGGTCTGAATATGGGGAATCGGATTCACTTGTATATGATTTTGCTCAGGAGACCACAGTCCATAACATTTCTTGTACTGTTAACTGTCCTGGATTCATTGAAAATTCAGGTTGGCTGGCAGGTGCATTTGATTTCAACGGGATTGACGAATCTTTCTCGATGACTGATCAGTTTTTCAATGATGCTTTCACCACAAAATTCATCCAGGTATGGATAAATGCAGATGACACCAGCGGGACCAGGACAATATTCGAAGAAGGTGGAGCCACAAATGGTTTTGGACTTCGTTTGAATGATGGGCTTTTGGAATTTGCAACTCAGGACAACCAGAACATATTTTTGATTTCTTACCCTTATTCTTACATTGGCTCTTGGCATTTTATCACTGCCCAGTTCAATGATACCAACATGACTCTCTATCTTGATGGTGTGCTTGTGAACACGACAAATTCCAGTTATGGTTCTGTCTCAGCGCATAGCGATGAGGCTGGTGTTGGTTACACAAACGGTGGAGATGCGTTTGATGGTGGTTCAGGATCATACTTCGACGGAAGGATTGACGAGTTGAGGATAGGCACGTCATCTCTCACTGATGAGGAAGTTATGTATGGTTATAATTTCTCTATAAACACGACTTATTATTGGTTTGCTAATTCAAGTGATCAGTTCTTTACAACAGGAAGTGATGTGTTCAGATTTACTGTTTCATTCGGAAACATTTCATGGAATGTTTCTGAGTTGGATATGGGGTTCAGGGATCCAATCCTTGGAAACATGACTAAAAATGCTACTGTCAGGGCAGCAGGCAGACAATCCGGTATAAATATCTCATGTTCTTTGGGAGACTGCAGTGTAATAACTGACGACTGGGTAAACAGCACATCTCTTCCAGACCAAGGTCAGATGCAGGTCAATTTCACATGCTCAAATGATACGGCCGGAGTATTCTCAGTACTGTATGATGTCTTATCTGACTATGACATGTCACCAGACAAGATAAACGTAAGCTGTGAGATCTTGCCAGACATTAACGTTGTCTGGAACCAGACTGTGCTTGACCTGGGATCTATTGATGAGCAGGAGGGAAACCTTACTGGTTATCTGAACATAACTTCAAATGAGATCAACAACGAGGTGAATGTATCATGTATAAGCGGAGATTGTGCCAAGATTGTTCAGAACTGGACGAACAGGACAGCTATGGTTGACAGTCAGACAGAATCAGTGAGGTTTGAGTGCAATGATTCAGAGCCAGGTCTTTTCGAAGCAGAATTCCAGGTGGTTTCTGTTGAGGACTCGGTTCCTAATATCGTTGACGTATATTGTGAGATGCGAAATCCTCCTCCAGGATCTGTTTCTGGTCTGCTGAATTCGTCAGATGGTTATTCGTGGATCGTTTGGAACTGGACAAATCCGGCAGATTATGATTTCGATCATGTGGAAGTATGGATAAATAAAACTTTCTTTGCCAATACGTCTGGCAATTATACTAACGTGACTGGTCTTTATCATAACACAGAATATGAGATCCAGACAATCACTGTCGATATATCATTAAATAAGAACACCACCTGGATTAATGATTCTGCATCTACAGACTACAATTTTGCTCCTTCTCAGATCCTAAGCCCAGAGAACTGGTCAGTATACAGGCGATCCCCTGTTTCAATATATTCATGGGTTGAGGACAATGACTCACAGGGGTTGTGCCTTGACATGTATGGTGAGAATGATTCCGGACCAGAAGGTCTTCTGTTCAGTCTTTGTGGAATCGCCAACAATACCAACACCAGCGATAGTTGGATTGCGCCTGTTCTAAGGCCTGATGCAGATACAGAAGTTCTATGGCACTTCGATAATCAGACAGAATATGGTGAAAATGATGGTTTTGTCTATAATTTCGCTCCGAGCGTACAGGATCATGATCTTGTCTGCAGGTCCAATTGTCCAGATTTTAGGGAGAACGGAGGCATATTCTCTGGTTGTTTTGAATATGATGGTGCTGGTCAGCTTTGGCAGATGAATGAGTCTTATTTCAATGATTTATTCTACGTGAAGACTTTTCAGGCCTGGATCAATCCGTCTGATCTTTCAGGGACCGAAGACATATACGAAGAAGGGGGCGGAACAAATGGCTTTGCCATACGGATTGCCGATGAACGAATAGAGTTCTCGGTCAGGAATGGTTCTGTTCAGACAACCATCTCAGCAGTACTTCCCGATGCAGGCTGGCACTTGATAACAGCTGTTTTCGACAATGCAGAGATGCTTCTCTATGTAGACGGAGCTGAGGAGAACTCAACTACAGCATCTTACTCCTATATAGATAATCACGGTGATGATGCAGCACTTGGCGGAACACAGGGATCGAATGCATTTGGTGGGTCTGCCTCTACATTCCAGGGCAGGATTGATGAAGTGAGGATATTGGATTATTCAAGGTCTCCTGCTCAGATCGAGGGCGATGCAGCGCTTTCTGAAGGAAAGTATTTTTGGTATGCTGATGTATCAGATGAATTCAGGGCAGTCAGCTCAGGTTTGTATGTTTTTTCGATTGATAAGACTCCACCCCATGTGATACTTGACAGTTCTTTGAATAATTCATACACAACCCAGATTCAGCCGGCAGTTGATTATTATTTCAATGATACGTATTCTCCTTTTTCAAACTGCACACTGTTCTTTGACAGCATACCTTACAATACAACATATAATATATCAAACAGCACCTGGATTTCAGTTGTTGCCAACACGTCTCTTGCAGATTCCAACTATTCAGTCCAAGTCAACTGCACTGATTCAGTAGGAAACAATGGAAGTTCACAGGTATCGTATATTGTTTTAGACACACTGAATCCCAATGTTTCTGATGTATTGCCATCATATGATTCAGTATATTACTTATTTGAAGAGGTAAATATAACTGCTAATGTAACAGATACCTCAGTTGACGTTGTTCGTGCAAATATAACATGGTCCGGCGGCAGTGCACTTCATCAGATGTTTAATTCTGGATCAGGTACTGTATATGATACAATGTTTATGAACACCAATAGTATTGGTCGTTATAATGTGACGATAATAGCAAATGATTCTGCTGGCAACATCAACAGCACAGGTTCAACATGGTTTAATGTGACATCTAGCTCAGCAATAGATGTAATCTTGGACTCACCGAACAACCGCTCAGGAGATTCTGACGGAGAAATGATCTTCTTTTTCAACGTGACTTCTAATTATTTATTGTCAAATTGCAGTCTCCTGGTTAATAGAAGTGTTTACGGCTCAATTGTGAATGTAATTAATGATACAGAGAATAATATATCACTTTCTGGCTTGGATATTGGAAAATACATATGGCAGATAAACTGTACCGATGATTATGGAGGATACAACATCTCTTCCGAAAGACTGTTCACTGTTCTGCGTGCAACTGAGTATGGCGGGCAGACAACAGATTTTTCTCAGGTCGATATGGAAAACATAACAGATCTGGTGATTGAGGTTGAGGATAGTGGCTTTATAAATTTCAGTGAGGATATTAATCTGTCAGAAGGCATAGACATGGACAGTTATTTGAATATTGCTGGCAATCTCATATCTGTGGATACATATAATTATCCGAATATGAACAGGTCTGCACAGTTGATGTTCTACGGTCTGGATTATAGTTTTGAGCCTGTACCGTTGAAAGATGGAGAGGCCTGCGCAGATTGTATCAATATAAGCTATGATTCTGGCACAGGTATCTATATAATGAACGTGACTCATTTTACTGCATATACCACGACTGCCAATTCTCAGCTTATCGGATATGATGATGCAGACCAGGGTGTGCCCACTGGTCTGGACACTCAGTTAGGTTTTTACGCGAATTATTCTAAGACAGATGCAGGTTCGTTTGGTGATCCAATAGTTGGTGCAGGAGTATGGTGCAGGGTTACCTTTGATGACAGCCCTTTGCTGACTTACGATATGCAATATCAAGATGGGCTATATGTTCATAACAGGTCATTCATTGCTGAAGATAGTTATATTTTCAATATTACATGTGATGGTAGCAGTGAAGGATTTGAGTCTGCATCAGTGGAGGATACGATTGATGTTGTAAGGGCAAAAGGATATGACAGGGAAGGAAACTGTACAATAGAATATCTTCAGCAGGGTGATAACCATGTCGAAGGTTATCTTCAGGATGGTGATGAGATAAGGATATATTGTGAGTCACCGATGGTTGTGGAGGGCGGCGAGGAGATAACAATAACAGTCATACCTGAGAATGGTTTTGAGGAAAGAAAATACATCTGGGCGCCGGATGTTATGGAGAATGAACATGAGATACTCTATCCTTAGAAAAAAGAGAGCATCTAGTCAGGTAAGCATGCTGATAGTGCAGATCGCTATGGTATTAGCTGCAGTAGTCATGATTGCTTTTATGGCTAAAGAGGTAGATTTATTCAGGAAAGATGGTATGTCAATCCCAGAAGGAACACTTGAAAAGGCCAGGACAGGGGTGAGCATTAAAGAGATTACTGGTTTTTCAGTGGATGACGATAGTTCTGATATAGAGGGATTTATGATAACAGTCAAGCCATCGGCAGGATCATCTCCAGTGAACCTTAGGGACACGAAGATATTGGTTCGCATAGGCAACCGAACAGCGATTCTCACTATACAGAACGGGACTACAAAAAGAAACAGTTCAGGTGGATTCTATACTGGATGACAAATTTCGATAAAAAAAGTAAAGACCTGCGACTTAAGTCGTGGGTATGCTTTTTTGAGTATCAAATATTCTCTAAAACTTGTATCAGCTCAGCTCTGCCCTTTGCATTTGCCATCTTGTCAGCGAGATCATTGTTCTTGGTCGACACCCGCACCCATTGAGCAAAATCATTCTTTGAATCATTCACATACTTGGCGAAGGTAGCATCATCCATGTTCTTAAGCCCAGATATCAGGTGACTGATGCTCTTGATAGGTGTTCCGTCAGGTAGATTGAAATGATAGTTTGGATGTACTTCCTGATCTTTCATATTCGTTTTTGCAGTACCTCCTGTTTTCTCATTGATCATTGTCATCATCTCTTCACGCAGTTTCTGTGTCGATTCCTTCATGTTTTTGGCGATAATGTCATTGAGCTGATGGTTGAGGTTAGCGAGCACCGATGATTTCAGCTGCTCACCTATCTTCGGTGCGATCTGCGCGACGATGTCATGCATTCTCTCATCTTTTATATTTGCCCCTATTTCTTCTGTATTCAGGTCTTCCTTGCCTGCCTTTGCTCCTTTCTCCTCAAGCTTTTTCTCTTCGATCTTGATCTCTTCAGGGTCAGGTTCTGGTTCGGGTTTCTCTTCTTGTCCATCTTCTTTGATTCCGCTTTCTGATTCTGTTGCATTGAATATGCTGTCGCCTTCTTCTTCTGTGACAAAGGGGTTGAATTTATTTGTTATTACCTCATAAAGCCCCATGAACTTCTCCATGTTCTTCTCGATCATGTTCAGCCTGTCTGAATATCCATCGACAGTGTCCTTTGTGGTATTCATGGTGTCTGTGTTCTCATTCAGCTTGTTCTCTATATCCTTGATCTTGTTGTTCAGGTTATTATCGATCTCAATAAGTTCCTTGATCTGCTGCATGATTAGGTTTGTGACCCGTTCGTTCTCTTCCAGCTTTACAGGGTCTATATAATCATCAACAGGTACTTTTTTGCCTTTTCCTTTGTCTGATCCAGGGACATTTGTTTCCTTTTTCAGCTGGTTTATGTCTGCATTGGCATTCTGTAGGTCCTGCTTCATGTTTGCGTCATTCTGCTGATTTTGCTGATTCTGGGGGTTCTGTTCTTGTGCCTGTTGTTGCATCTGCTCCTGCTGCCCAGTTTGTTGTGTTTCTTGTCCTTGTTGTGGTTGTTGCTGGTTTTGCTGAGGATTCTGCTGGTTTTGGTTATTCTGATTAGTTGTATCCTGTTCATTGCCCTTTAAGTCCTTGAATTGGCTCCGAAGCTTCTGAAGCTCAGGGTTGTTCTTCGGGGATTCATCTGTTTTGTTTCCTTTCTTCCCGAAAATCATATTGAGTACCAATCTTTTTGTCCCTCCCCTGGATGTTTATATAGTAAAAACTATTGTATATAGTTTAAATAATTTGTTCACTATGAAAAAATGATAAAAAGAGAAGTTTAATATATTTTTATCCAACTGGCCAAAGAGGTACTTTCAGGCTTGTCACGACGTCAGGTGTTCTTGCTTGTGTCTGTGTTAGCCTTCCTTTTTCGCTTGATATGATGAACCTGAACTCCTCACCTATATATAACTTGTTCTCTGGAAGGAGCTTGAATCTCAGTTTGAACACCTCGCCGTCTCCAAGGACGAGGTCATTATCTCCATGTACGACCTCAAAACAGTATCTGGTCTCTGGTGTTAAAGCATCAAATTCGCACTGTTCATAAGCATTCTGGCTGATATTGAGTATTGTGAGTTCAGAGGAATTCAAGGTATTGTCTGAGGTTATATTGCCTTCGATATTCACAAAACCATAGACTTTATTATCTACTTCGCTTTGTATTGGAGCATCTTCCAGTTCCCAGTCTATCAAAGGCTCTGAAGAAGCATTTGATATGTCTACGCTCAGATTGACGAGTGCATAGCCTGCTTCATCTGAACTAAAATTGACTAGAAGATAATCTGAAAAATTATATGTTATTGAATTGTTCCAGTGTGGCAGGACCATTATCTTATCATCATAGCCATCATCATCGATATCTTCGATTGTGGTCCATGTGGTATTGGATATTGAGCCAACATAGAAATGGAATGTATAAGGATCTATTGAAATCCTGTTTTTCGTCGGATGTTGAAGCTTTGCACCGGTATCATGGTTCTCTGATATGAACTGGATATCGAATTTCTTCATCTGTATAGGGTCTGATCCTGCAGAAAGCCTTATATAGATTTCAAAATCATTCATTGATTCATCTGTTTTGTTTCCATGTGCAAGAATTGAGACAACATCTACACTGTTGGTGATCTGTTTTCTTGCCTCCTGGCCGGTTATGAGTGCTCTTTGCTGGAGTATTCCAGATGTTGATATAAGCACTCCTGCAGCCACTGCGGCAACAAGAATAGTAGCGATAAAAATAATGAGAGTACCTATCCCCATCAGCGATTTTTTCCCGAATCTTAACATTATAATGCATTTACTACTAAAAGAAGTATTTAAATCTTTCGGTTGGTGAAAATAGCTCTCTAAAAGAGGGTCGAGATAGCGTTTGCACAGCTTGTATGGGCTATTATGAAATCCTATCCTACATGTGCTTTTAGGAATGAATTCCCAAACCGGTGAGCAAAGCTCACAGTTTACGCCGCAGAGCAGCG
>CAYMIF010000028.1:0-27666 GCA_964390375.1 uncultured Methanosarcinales archaeon | reverse complement strand
TTGCCTAAAGATATATATTCTCATGGCACAGACGGCTAGGATTTCATAATAGCCCCACAGTCAATTTTTTTAGTATTATTCATTTCAAAACGATTAAAAACCAAAGAAATGTATTTATATATCCTGTTCTATCACATGTTTGAGCAGTACATTTAATCAAATAAACAATAATGGAGGATAAAATGAGAATCAATAAATCAATATTAGGCCTGTTGATGGTTCTTGCTGCAGCTTCCCTGGTATTCGGCTGCACTAAGACAGATGAACAGGACAACCAGAAAAATATAGGCGGAGAAACTGATGTGCATGGCTGCCTGGTCGCTGCAGGATATCAGTATGACAGCAATATATCTGCATGCATCAGGCCCTGGGAGCTGGACGAGTCGCAAAAGACTGCAGCGAAGATCGCAGTGGATTCATTCGGTCCAGAGTCTGACCTGACAATAGAAGAGGTGCTTGTGCTTCGATGTCCCGGATGCTTCATAGTCCAGCTGAAGGCAGGGAACAAGCTATATGATGTACAGATATCAGGGTGGGACGTGCAGGAGACAAAGCTGCATGACCAGGAAGATGATAAAGACAGCTCTTCTGACTATGTGATCTCATATGAAAATGGGAAACTTAAATATGAAATTACTGTCGAAAAACCGACCCCCTGCCACAGCCTGAAAATAGATGAGTTTGTGATGGAATCATATCCTGTTCAGATCAGGCTTGAGGCGACAATGGAAGAGCCAGAAGAAGGGCAGATGTGCGCACAGGTTATCACTCCTGAGACAATAACTGGAGAGATAGATATCGGACATGAGCCTGGTTCTGTATCAGTTTTTGTCGATTCAGAAGAAGTATACACTGCTGGTTTTGATTCAGGGAAAGTAGCGCCTGAAGGCAGTGTCAACAATTTCCAGGAGTGCGTTGATGCAGGTTTTGAGATATTCTATCCTGACTGCATAGGATGCAGGCCTTATTGTGAAACCTCAGACGGCGAGATCTTCATTGCAGAAGATACATCGACCTGTGTCGAACAATGCGGAGACGGCGTATGCGACGAGATAGTGTGCATGGGTGAGGGCTGTCCGTGCCCGGAGACAACAGAGAACTGTCCAGAGGATTGTGAAGAATGATCCTCAGGCTATTTTTTTCTTTATTTATCGGCATCGCAGCAGGACTTATAGTGACAGAAATCGCCAGAAGATGGATATTCTTCTCGGTTTTTTTAGGCATACCTGCCGGCATAGCTGCCGCTGCCATAGCTTTTACTGTATTGATCGTTCTTGATAATAAGAAAAAGAATAAAAATTAAAATAATCACTTATCATATGTACAGACAACATGGTCTTTTGAGACTTCTGCTACTTCAGCCACAATTACGTTTCCATCCTGAGCCTTCAATGACACTTTTGTGCCTTCTTTAGGTTCTATGCCTGCCTGCTCAAAACTTGCCTTTGGTACTGCTGCTTTCATCTTTGCCATTATAATCATCACCTTTTATGTTTCTATAACCAAAGACCAAGATTTGTTTTATAAGAATAATGGTTTGTTTTTTACAAAAAACATGCATTTTATATATTAATTGTCTTTTTTTCACAAAATAATGAAAAACATTGATCTATATGACAAGAAGATACTCTATGAACTTGACATCAATTCCAGAGCCACACTGACTGAGCTTTCGTCCAGAATCAAGCTCCCGAAAGAAACTATCAAGTACAGGATACGCAGACTTTCGAAAAACCATATAATCAAGGATTTTTTCACTCTAGTGAACGCGTCAAAACTCGGCTATCTCTACTACAAGGTGTTTATCAAATTCCATAAACTCACATCTAAAGAGGAACATGAAATGATAAAATATATCTGTTCTGAAAGCAAATGCTCAAATCTGAGGATCATCGAAGGAATATTCGACATATCTTTTCTGACAATGCAAAGAGATCCAAATCAGCTGAAGAACTTTCTCACTGATTTCAACAACAGATTCGGTGGATTTATCATAAACAAGAGCATCCAGACGATACTAAAAAGCCACAAGCTTAACCAAAAAGCGCTATATCCAGGCAAGACTGCACCAAAATCATTCTATTACGGACATCCTGAAAAGACAGGTCTTTCAGATATACAAAAAAAGATAGTCAACATCATATCATCTGAATCCAGGATAAAACAAATAGAGATAGCGAGGAAAATAGAAACTAATCCAAAGGCTGTAAAGAAGAATCTTCATAAGCTTGAAAAGAACGGCATCATCAGCGGATATTCCATCATCATAAATAATGACCTTCTTAAGCTTGAATTCATCGAAATGGACATAAGCCTCAAGTCCCAGAATTCTATCCCTGCAATAATAGAGTTCTTCGACAAGACAAACGCATGCGTTTTTGTGCATGAAGTGCTCGGAAGATACGACCTGTCTATCGAGATGTTCGTAAAAGATGACAATCACCTCAGAAACATCATCACGGATTTTAAGGAAAAATTTCTGGACGACTATATCTCGTATGAAATCTCGCACATATTCAAGGAATATATCATCAATTGGTCGCCTTTTGAGCCTGCATCTTATGAAGTATTAAACTATCAGGTCAATGAGAAATTAAATTAAAAAGAAAAGAAAAAACCAATCAAATCCTTTTATTCGTCCTGAGTCTGAGTTGGACTTGGGCTGCTTACTGGGCTTTCAGAAGGACTTTGCGTAGGAGCCGGAGTAGATGATCCCTCTTCTTCGTTTTCCTCTATTTCATCTACCACGTCTTCTTCAGGTTCCTGTTCATTCTCTTCTAAGACTTCTCCTCCTTCATACTCCAGTTTTTCCATGTCCATTTCTTTTACTCTGTCCTTTATTTCAATCCCTTTCTTTGTAATCAGCTTTATTGTGGGTTTTAAGATATACTTATCTCCTGCCTTTATCAACGATCTGTCTACAAGAAAATCTATAGTTGCAATAGAAGTAGTATCTTCTTCAACCTCAAGGTTTCCAACAAGTTTAAGCGCGTTGCTGGGTACAGTTATATTCACTGTATCATTATCAATTTCGCCCTCTGCAGAAGCG
This sequence comes from uncultured Methanosarcinales archaeon, assembly GCA_964390375.1. GTDB lineage: Archaea > Nanobdellota > Nanobdellia > Woesearchaeales > DSVV01 > CAYMIF01. The sequence continues at coordinate 24,617 of CAYMIF010000028.1, read as the reverse complement.
ATATACAACCTAATCTGGGTATATCTGCCCACTTCAAGTTCTTCTTCTCCTAAAACCGCCTCCACATCCTGAAGCTCAATGAGATCAAGTGTCTTGCTACCTTCAAAAACAGTAATCCAGGAAGCATTCTCTTCTTCAGATGGCGTATGCACAGTTAACTTCTCAAAAGTAACTTCAAGTGAACTTACATTCATACCATCCTTAGTTTTGACTGGAGGTGCTTTACCCGGATTACTCTTGTTTGACATGTTGTTTTTGTCTTTTACAGTGAAAATTGCATTACCAGTGGCCTTGTTTTTGGCCTCTCCTGTTGTTTCCGGATAGTTATCCTCTGTTCCTTGAGGTTCATCATCAGTCATATCCGACTTATTACCACCAGCTTTCGGCTTATCATCACCTGAATCTACAGCGTTTCCCTTCTTATTTTCTTCTACATTATCAGGTCCACCTAGCTTCACGACCTTTCCATTTGCGTCTAATGTGAGCTCGCCTTGGACCTTCGTTCCCTTTCCAATGTTGCCGTTCTCATCCATACCGTGCTTTTCCTCGTGAACCTGTCTTCTTTGCATAACCATTATGTTTTTTCCGTGTTTTTCAATTTTGACATCTTTGAATTTTGCAACATTTATCACTGGAGTCATGATAATCATTCCGTTGCCTGTAAGATGCAATGATTCTTCTGGTATGAAATCAAAATCAAGGAGGCTACTTTGGTTCGACATGTTGAGGTCAACATTAATCTTTAATACATTGCTTGGAAGCTTTGCATTCTGTTCTTCTCCTTGATAAGTGATCTTTACCTCATCAACATCAAGCCTTATCTGGTTATAATTACCTTCACCCAGCTCAGTCTCAACATAAAGTTCCATCACATCATCAGCTTTCAACTGAAGAAGATCAAAGGTTCTAGTCTCAGATGAAAGCTCTACCCATTTATCCTGATCTTCAGAATGTATGGTGACACCAGAAACAGTCATCTCAAGACTGGTAATATCCTCCATCAATCCTCCAGCATCACTAATCGTAATATATACTCTTCCACTCTCATTTTGGTAAAACACTTCTTCGTTGCACCCGAAAATTAGAATCGCTAAAATTAAAATCAAAAATGCTTTTTTCATATCAATCACCTCTTTTAGTGATACATGGATTTAGTTATATATAAATTTTTTTAAAATGTATACTAATATACTGTTTTCTAATATATATCCTGAGTTATTGTATATTTTCGGTCTTTTACTGCAACCCCAGCTCCCATGCGGGTCGCGTCCGGATCCAGGATGTTTCTGCTGTGATTGTTGCTTGTCATCCAACGATAGATCTGAGCAGCTGCTATTGAATCCGGCTCTTCGTCTACATACCCTACATCCTTCACATGCCCTATAGGCATGATCCCTATGTTTTCTGCGATTGAGCCGGAAAACCACTTGAGAATAAGTTCATGGGATGTGTATCCTGCTTCACGCGCCCTTGTTGTTGCATCTTCATTATCAGGATTCACATGGGAGAAAAAATCATTCTTAACCATGTCAAGGCTGTGGTGCCTGGCGATCTTTGAAAGGTCCTCATCCCAAATAAGCAAAGAGAGGTTACGAAGCTTCCTTTCCTGGTTTGTGAATCTTAAGATTTCGTATTCTATCTCTTTGGTCATCTTAGATATGAATCTTTGATCCTGTTCTGTGAATTCACTGATAGCCCTTGCAGGAAATAATCCTGAATAATCCAGAGGAGCAAGTATGACCAAAAGAAACAACAGCATACCAAACCTGAAATAATTAGGGAGAACCAAAACCTGCTGCACAAGGATCACAATATAATAGACTGCCAGCGCCATGAATGACAAAAATATGATCCCTCCGAGAGCAAAGCTTGAGAAATATATCCTGTTGAACTGGTCCAGATAGGAATATATCATCAAGGCTGAGAATGAAGCTGAAATAATCACCAGGATGTCCAGAACTGCAGCGAACATATCTCCCTTATGCGGCTTTCTTTTAATCCATCCTGCAAATGACATGATGAATCATACTGGAGCTGTACTATTAATATTTTTGGGTGACAATCCTCTTAATGTTAGGCCCTTGCTATGAATATTCCTAAAGATATATATTCTCATGGCACAGACGGCTAGGATCTCATAATAGCCCACGAAAACATTAAATTTATATATCCTTAATCCAAACATAATCTTATGGACAGAAAAGAGGTAAAAGATTATATAGACCTGATGAGCTCAAAGGGCAGGAAGATTTCTGAGATCAGAAAATATCTTATAAACAACGGAGTAGATCAGATGATGCTGGATGAGGTCATAGATGAAATTATGTTCAATGCACCATCTGAAAACCAACTTTCAAATCAGGAACAGGCTCAAATGGGTGAGGAAGACAAAGAAATCGACAATATACTGACTGAACTAAGCCCTGAAAAACTCGAAAAAGCACAGCAAGAAAATAAGAAAAATGAACAAATAAGTCCCAAATCAAAAAAAGACGACAAGAAAAAAAAAGAAAACAAAGAAAAAAAACAGATGATACGCAACCCAAGAAAAACCCGCAGAAGAAAGCTGATCATCAATTCAATACTTCTTATAATACTTGCGGGAGCAATAATCGGCATATCTGCCCTAGGAATCGAATATTTCAAATACTACAAAGAGAAAAATCAGGAAGAACTGCTGGATGAAGCAAATATCAGGACAAATTTCGGGCTCAAACCCTTAAAAGAAGTGGTCCTGCAAAAAGAAAATGAGACCATATTATTCATGACAGAGCATTCGTCAGCTGATGAAGGTTAGTTCTCAATGATTATTTGTCAACTCAAGAAATGGCATATCATGCAAAAATTTAATCGCTTCCTTTAGTCTCTGTCTGCTGTTTGAGTGAACCCTAAGAATAGGTATTCCCTTCTCTATGACATATCCCTTGTGGACATAAAGATAGACGCCAGCCCTTTTATCTGCCGGAGCCCCGGCAATCCTGGCTGCCTTGTTCAGATACCTGTTGTCAAGATGAGCTATCTTGCCTTTGGTTTTAGACCGAAAATAACTGGAATACCTGGCCACCTTGATGTTCTCAGGAGACTTTACCTTGGCATTCTGCGCCTCTATTATCTCCATAAACTTATCATATGCTTTTCCAGTCTCCAGGATCTCACGCGCAAGATATTTCCCCCTGCCTAACTTGGTCTCTTTGATGAGATCAAATATATGGCCGGCAAGTATTATCGATTTCTCCTTAAGCATAATAGATCCGTTATCCATGTCATTCATCAGCGTGTACATGACATCCTTTGCTTCCAGGGCAGGGCCTATGCCGTTCCCTATAGGCTCACTTCCGTCTGTTATTATCACCTTTACCTTCAGACCCAGCTTCTGGCTGACCTTTGTAAACGCGCGCTTCAAAGTCTGCGCCTTCTTTTTTGATTCTGTCTTGCATCCTCTTCCCTTGGGTATGTCAATCAGACAGTGAGTAGATGACACAGAAAGCTTCTTTGCAAGAATGCTAGCCAGCATCTGTCCAATAGGGTCAACTGAAAGCGGCATCTCCACCCTTATTATCTTGTCATCAGCAGGAGCAAGATTAGTCGCACCCCCCCAAATCAGGCAGGCACCGGTCTTTTTCACTATCTTTTTCATCTCATTCAATGGAAATGAGACATCACAGAGCACCTCTACAGTATCCGACGTGCCTGCTGCAGACGTGATCGCCCTCGAACTTGTCTTTGGCATAGTATATCCGGCTGCTGCGATTATCGGAACCACTACCATGGTAGTTCTATTTCCAGCAACTCCTCCAATACAATGCTTGTCAACGATCGTGTGCCTACCCTTGAATCTAAGACGTTCTCCTGCTGCGACCATCGCTTTGGTCATGTGGATAATCTCAGTTGTGGTCAGCCTGTTGATGAAATTTGCTGCCACAAAATATGCCATCTCTGTACCGGTCAGCCTGTCCTCTATTATGTCATCTACTATCTGCTTTATCTCCTTGTATGAAAGCCTGAATCCGTTAAGCTTCTTTTTTATGTTCCCGATGCTTTTTGGTTTCGGCGCGATTATCACAGAAAGCCGATCCGTGTTCTTGATCTTGAGTTTCTTTGAAATCTCCTGGAATATCCCAATCTGGCCCTTTTTTACCATACGGGATGAATCAGTAATATCAACTGTCGCTATAATCTCTTTAGATCCCTTCCTGATCCTGACCCTGTCAGAATAAAACAGGTCCATCTTCACTGCATCATGAGTGTTCAAAATAACTATATTCAATTCCCCGGTCTCAATAGCCATCTTCTTCGCTTTTAGCATCATATCAATCACTCGAGCTTTATACCGAATTTTTCTTCGTTCGCTATGTCGTTTGTGTATAGCTTTACAAAGACTATCATTATAGCCAAGACCAACGGCCCCAGCATTATACCGATTATCCCAAAAAAACTAAGCCCTCCAAAAACACCGATGAGCACAATCGCAGGATGAAGATTTGCCTTGTCTCCAATAAGTTTCGGTCTGATGAAATTATCTATTATGCTAATCGCGAAAGCTCCGTAGATGAAAAGCAGTATGCCTTTTCCAAGAGAGAAAAAATCCTTGTTCATAAATCCAGATAGAATCAGGAATATTGACATAGGCGCCCATACCAGGGCAGTGCCTACATAGGGAACCAATGCCACCAATGATACAAGTATCGCCCAGAGAATCGGGTTTGATATGCCAATTATCAGAAAACCTATCAAAGCAACCAGACCCTGGACCATCGCTGTAGTCAGCTGGCCGAATATCACTCCATGCGCTGTGTCGGTCAGTGACTTGAAAAGTATCTTCTTGTTTCGGGCGGAAAGAGGAAGGATTCCCTCTATGGTCTTCAGAAGACTCTTCCAGTCATTGAGCAGATAGAACATTATGAACAGAATCACAAAAAGATGGACCATCTTTTCTGGGATAGATGATATGAAATTTGTCGCTTTCTGATAGATATAGCTGAATCCCATGTCCAGCATATTATTCAATTGCGTGTCCAGATCTATGAAAGGGAACCTTTCTTTTATACCGGCATAAATATCACAGATAAACATATCTCCTTCCTCACACCTGAAATTGAGAAGATCCTCGTTATTCAGCGTCTCTATTGTCGAATCAGCTTCCATTATGACTGTGCCTATCACGAATAAAAGAGGAACAACCAGAATCAGAAGGAATACAACAAGGACAATGCTTGCTGACATCACCGGATGCCCGATCCTGTTATATATCACCTTGAAAAGAGGATACATAAGATATGTCAACATCATGGCAGTGAGAACATCCACCAGATAAGGAGAGATCACCCTGAATGATATGAAGATAATCAATCCAAACAATAATAAAAAAATCCATTTGTTATTGCTATCTGAGATAAACCCCACCTCTTTTCCTAGCTTTTTTCTTTTTTATGATATCATTGGATTCTCTTTATTTAAATTTATTGTTTTATATGGCTATTATGAAATCCTATCCTACTTCACCGATGTTTCACATCGGTTCCGCCTGGCCACGAGAATATTTACTAATGTAAATATTCTCTCTCATGGCACAGACGGCTAGGATTTCATAATAGCCGTTTTATATTTCCAGACAAATAAGATTTTAAGAAATACTCTAAGATACACTATTTATCACTGTGAAGTAGTCTAATTAACGAAAGATTTATAAAGGAGTTGAGGTTTTCATTTCTTATGTTTTTGTTATTTAGAGGTAGTTAATATGATTGTGGATAATAAACTTTACAACAAGCTTCGTGATTTCGGATTAAACAGCTATGAGACAAAAATCTGGACAGCATTGCTATCTAGAGGCATATCCAGTGCAGGTGAACTTTCTGACATATCAAATGTCCCAAGATCCCGTACATATGATGTACTAGAAAGCCTTGAGAAAAAAGGATTCATCATGATGAAAGTCGGAAAGCCTATAAAATACATAGCTATACCTCCTGAAGAAGTAATAGAGAGGGTCAAGAAAAACATTGAATCTGAAGCCAAGACACGAGTGGATCTTGTCGAACAGATAAAGGAAGACATGATACTGACTGAGCTTAACAATCTTTACAAAACAGGAATAGATGTTGTGGACCCAAGCGAACTTACCAGTTCATTCCGTAACCGAAACAGTGTTTATTCAAATCTCAACCAGCTTATCAAAGCTTCGGAAGAATCAATCGACATAATCACTTCAAGCCAGGGGCTTATCAGAAAATCAACAGTGCTTAAGAAAAACCTTGAGAAAGCTTCAACCAGAGGAGTCAAGATCAGGATACTTGCACCGATCACAAGCGAAGCCCAAAAGGCAGCAAACATACTTTCAAATGTCGCTTCGGTCAAACACCTTGATTCAATCAGAGCAAGATTTGCGATAATCGACGGCAAGAAAGCAACGTTCCATCTGCTTGATGATGAAAAAGCATCACCTAACTATGATGTTGGAATAGCTGTCAATACCGAGTTCTTCGCAAGCTCACTTAAGCAGATGTTTGAGAATGTCTGGAGCCAGGCTGTACAAAAATAATTTTTTTTCCCTTTATTCAACCAATTCTTCAGAAGCTTTCTCTGATATACAGATATAAATATAATACACAAGATATATCAGAAGAATATGTAAGGTCAGTGGAAAAAATGCTTAAGCAACCGCTCGTTTCTGATAAATAAGACTATCACTATTATTATCACTACCAAAACAGCCAGAAGCGCACTTAAACTCAGCAAGATACTCTGCTGGACAGGAGTACGGTCATCTGCTGTCACAGCACCAGTAATCACTCCTTCTCCGGTATTCGGCACCATCGAGTTGATAAAAAAAAGTGCAGCGACAATAAATACCAAGAAAAATATCCTAATGAATCTTATGTTTTGACGATCAACCTTCATATTAGCTATAAAATAGTATATTCATTAATAAATATTTCTATTTGATAATAGCCTATTTCATGTGGTATCCAAAAGCTCCTGTTTCATTTGTCATTCTGGAGGCTAAATCTTATTGGCTCCGAGGATAATCATCAGCTTGATTCTGACTTGGCCCATGCTGGACAATTTTTATAAACATCGCCTGAATACTAACACATATGGCAAAGAAAGCATTCCTCGGACTTGAAGAAATCAAATTCGATGATTCCAAATTTGTGATCATACCTGTTCCTTATGATGCTACATCTACATACAAGAAAGGTGCATCAAAAGGCGCGGATGCGATAATCGATGCTTCATATAACCTTGAACTCTATGATAATGAGCTCGATATTATGACAGATGCTGGAACTATCCATACAATGAGTCCTCTTGTTGTGGAGAACACTCCTGAAGAGATGATCGAAAGCGTCCGGCAGAGCTGCAGAAATGCCCTGCATTCTGACAAAATCCCTATAGTCATCGGTGGCGAGCATTCTGTTGCATTGGGTGCTGTCAAAGCATATGCAGACAGATACAATGATCTTACTGTTCTTCATCTTGATGCACATGCTGATCTTCGAGAAGAATATGACAATGAGCGACTGAGCCATGCATGCGTCATGAAACGCGTAGCTGAACAAGGTATCCGGGTCGTGTCAGTCGGAATACGAAGCGTTGGACCAGAAGAAAGAGAACCTGTACAAGAAAACCAGGCCAATATATTCTATGCAAAAGAGATCGTTGAGGACAATGAGATCTCCTGGATCCAGGAAGTAATCGAAAGACTTGGAGAAAATGTTTATATTACAATAGATCTTGACTGTTTCGATCCTTCGGTCATGCCTTCAACCGGAACGCCAGAACCTGGGGGGCTTGGCTGGTACCAAGTTATTGGACTTCTGACCGCAGTTTGTGAAGAAAGAAATGTTGTTGGATTCGACTGCTGTGAACTGATGCCGATAGAAGGGCTTCATTCACCTGATTACATAGCAGCAAAACTTGTCCATAAGATGATTAGTCTGCTGGGCAGGAAATGATACTCAGTAGAGTCCATATTTAGATTGGAGAAGGGATTATTTTTCTGCAACGACCCGGTCATATCAAGGCCCTGGAAGAATTATTCCGCCCTGACTTGTTATTGGTCCGCGCGGATGCGACTGGGTTTCCTGTTTTTGTCTCATTGCGATAAGTGATGTCATCAACCTGTTCAGCGGCTGAAGCGCATAATGTTCACGGGCTGCCTCATAAAGATTCTGTTCTGCTTCAAACGGTACCTTCTCATCTGGCATGGATTCATAGACCGCTTCTATCACAGGTGCTGCTGTTCTTGGAAATGGTGTCCTTGAAACATAAAAGCCATCTCCCTGATGCATGCCATACTTGAGCAGAACATCCATCTCATCCTTTGGTATGATCTTATCATCATTGACAATTATCTTCATCTCAAAATGCTCTCCCAGACCTCTTACATCCTTGTATTGACCAGGATTGAATGCCATATAATACCATGCAGGATTATCGATGTTACCCTGGTCCCTGTTCTCCTGCAAAAGATTAGCGGGCAACATACCATACTTAATCTTGAAGAACTCTGGGGCTTTCTTTCCATCGTGAGGGGTTAACGCTGATGTGTTTTGCGCTAAATAGGCAGCCATGTTAGGATTCTTGCTTGATAGATGATTCCATGCATCTGGTGATGATGCTGCAATCCTTAGCAGGCCTTGTTCCAGAACAGAATAATCATCAAGATCATCATCTGTCATCCCATCTACTGATGCAGCTGCTGCCTGCAGAGAACCTGCTTTTTCGAATATATATGATACTACATCATCTTCTGTAGGCTCTATGTATCTTCCTAGGATCAACGCCTTGGTAATATCAACCTTTCCTATGATCTTTCCTGCATCTATCATCTGGATCGAATCCGGCTCAGCAGATTCATATACCTTATCAGGAAAAATCTCAACATATCCAGGTATTTCTAATGCCATATCAATCCAAGTTAAGAGAACTAATATATAAATGTTTTGGTATTGTTGTTACTTTTTAGTGGTTAATTAATAAAGATCAAACTTTGCTCTTTTCTGATCTCTTTTTTGTGTCAACTCTTTTCGTATCATTCTCTTTACTATCATCCCCTTCAATCCTCTCGGTGTACCTGCATTTAGGGAATTTTGAGCAGCCGTAGAATTCGCCGTAGATGGACTTTCTGAGGACAAGCGGACTTTGGCATTTCGGACAGAGCTTGTCTACTTTCTCACCATTCTTTGGGCCATTTTTTCCATTGCTCTCATTCTTTTTTGAAGGGCATTCGTTGTTTATGCACACTACCTGTGGCTTGCTTCTTTTTCTTCGAACTGATATCACGGGGTTTTTGCAGTGCTCGCATACCTGTTCTGTTGCCTTTATTATACCGGTATTAGGCAGATTGAAAGTGTTTTTGCATTCAGGATAACCTGAACATGCAATGAAACGGCCGAACTTGCCTTTTCGAATCTCCAGGTTCTTGCCGCACTTTGGACATTTACCGATGAATGACATCTCTTCCCTGGTCTTATAAAATGCAGACTTGAGTTCTTCTCCTATCTGTTTCTCATCCTTTTTTACCTGCTTTAGGATCAGGGTCAGCTTTTCTTGAGCCTCCTTTAGGACCTGTTGGGGTTTCATATCCCGCTGCCTTATCTTTTCCATCTCATCCTCAAAATGACGAGTCAGCTCCTCGTCCAGCATCATCGGAACATGCTTATCAAGAGTTTCGCATGTCAGCATCCCCAAAGCAGTGACCTCGATTGATGTTCCTGTGATATATCCACGGGAAAAAAGATTCTCTATTATCTGCGCACGGGTCGCTTTTGTACCAAGATTTCGCTTCTCAAGCTCTTTTATTATCGAAGCTGGAGTGTATCTTTTGGGAGGCTGGGTCTCCTTTGCCAGAAGATCCATCTTCTTTATATCCACCCAATCATCCTTGACAACATTAGGAAGGACAGTCTCATCAAGCTTGACATGCCGTCCGTAGAACTCATGCCAGCCTTTCTCTATTGTTATCGTGCCTTTTGCGATAAATGGCTCTGAATTCACATCAATCCTTATCTGGGCAGATTCACGGACAGCTGAATCTGCGAAAGTAGCCATGAACCTTCTCACTACAAGATCATATATCCTCAGCTCCCAACCTTCCAGGCTTGAACTGTTTCCGGTCGGGTATATTGCTGGATGGGCAGGATCCTCCTTTTTTCCTTCGTTCGGCTTTAATGTCCCCCTCTTCAGAAGCTTTCCTGCAAGCTCTCTATATTCAGACTGGCTCTTTAGCTTGTTTAAGATTTTCTGATAACCGATGTTCTTTGGAAGCTTCTGGCTCGATGTCCTTGGATATGATATCAATCCTTTGGTGTAGAGATTCTGGGCAATCTCGAGCGCTTTTTTCGGCACAATCCTCAATGAACGATATGCTTCTGTCTGAAGTGTGGTTAGATCAAATGGATAGGGCGGGTTTTGTCTGAAACGGTTTCTCTTTATATCAGAGATAGTGCCGTTCTTTTGGTCTTTTACCTTAGTCCAAACCTTCTGGGACTCTTCTTCTGAGAAAAACTTGTCTTTCTCATGCAGTGCAGTCAGAGGCTGTCTTTTGGCTTCACCAACAAGCTCAATCTGCCAGAAAGGCTCTGGCACGAATGCCTTGATCTCTTTTTCCTTCTCAACCAGAGTCTTTAGCGCCGGTCCCTGCACACGACCAGCAGATAGTATCTTGAATGCTCCGGCTGACTTGATAGCCTGCATGAGGGCCCGGGACATATTTATACCATAATACCAGTCTAGCTCATGCCTGGTTATGCCTGCATTTGCCTGGCCCCAGTCTATTGTCGGTGATTTCTTCATATATGAATTCTTAAGATCCTCTGCTGTGAGGGTCGAGAACTTCATCCTGTTTCCGTCCTTTTTCTTGCAGATGAACCTGAGTATATTATAGCCTATAACTTCTCCTTCAATATCATAATCGCATGCTACTGTGACCATGGCTGCATCCTTTGCAATCTTTCTAAGTGCAGTTATATATTTCGATGCGAACGCTGCCTTCTTCTGCAGCTTGCTTATCGGCTGCCACTCTATGTCAAATACAGGATAGGTCCACTTGCCTGAGCCTTTTGTTCCGACAGAATAAAGATGGCCTACTGCACAACCAACAACTATATCCTTTCCATCATGGGTTATCTCATAATAAGGCACCTTGTTTATGCTCTTCTTTACTGGTTTTGAGTCGGCCAGAGCTGTTGCTATCTTGTTGGCTGACTGCGGCTTTTCAGTAATTATGAGTTCATATGACATGATTTAACTTGAGTTTGGGGTTGATTTAAAAAGCTTTTGGTAATAGTCTAAAAGCATTTTTTCGTTTTTTTTGCAAGAATTTTAGTAATACTCTTTGATTTTTCAATAATATATTTAAGTCATGAAAACATTCCATGTGTTTAGAATGGCAAATATCTTATATGAGGCAGTTGTCTGGATATTGATCAGCGCAATCAGCGCTATTCCTCTTAATCTTGCAGTCAAGGCTCTTGGAGGAAAGTCATCCTGGCTCAAGGCTATCCTTGTGAATCTTATCCTGGACATAATTAACATCTTTCTTTCACCACAGATCAGGTTCGGCTATATCATCATATCATTCATACTGAAGCTTTTCATCTACAAGCTAATGTTTCGCATCGGATGGTTAAAAGCACTTTTAGCCTGGATCCTGCAGTATATTATCGCTGTTCTTCTGATCGTTCTTCTTGCAGCCATAGGACTAGGATGGCTGATCGCTGTTCCTTTCTTTTTGTGAAATTTTCCCAGGCACTGACTGATTTAATAAAACACACAAATAGTAATTTTTCGGAAAAACGCCTTCAAATGCAAATATTAATATATTGAATATGACATACTATTTTTACCATGCTTGATCAATTAATCTCTTTTTTTGCAGCAAAAGATGCTGTTACAAGGATAATTGTCGCGATAGCAGTCATAATAATCGGCACGATAATCGGAAATATCGTATCTAAGATAATACTTCATATAAGACTGCGCACTCTTCGGGCAAAAAAAATAAAACTTGATCCTATATCCAGGACAGGCAGGGACATAATCTATGTGATAACGCTCATGATCGCGCTCATGGTTCTCAATTCTGGTTTTGATGACATGGAATTCAATCAATATCTGACCATAGTTCCGGTAGTGCTATCTTTTCTGTTTGTTCTTATCATAGCCATACTTGTAGCAAACATCTTGTTTGTCATATCAAAAAGAATCACTATTGTCACAGGACTAAGACAATATTTTGTCTCAAATGAGATGTTCGGACTCTATAAAGTACTTATGCTTTCATATCGAGCATTTTTGTACCTTTTCCTGTTCTTCATATCACTGAACTTCGCTATACCTGGATATGAGGTATTTACGAGTTTTATGAATAGAATATTCTTCTATCTTATCCTAATAATCATGATCATCCTTGCATACTCATCCAGAAGGATACTGCAAAACCTCATGTCCGGAATCTATCTTCTGATATCCAATGAATACAAACTCGGACAGGAGATAGTCTATAAGGGCACACGTGGGCATATAGTTAAAATCGGCTATATCAAGACGCTGATCGAGACTGATGACAGCTATGAACTGGTAATACCCAATTCTGCTCTTGTCTCAGAAAGGTTTCTCAAGAAAAGCGTGTCAATCGAACTTGAGACTCTCGAGAAAATAAAGAACAATTTTGTTGCACAGGAACCCTCACACTGCGGTCCTGCCAGCGCTGAGATAATCTTAAACATATTCGGCTATAAGATCAACCAGCAGGAAATAGGAACGCTCTGCAATACCAAAAAAGGCTATGGCACTCATCCGGATGACCTGATCAGGGTTGTTCGAAAACTGACACGAAACAAGGTCAAGGCAAAATGGGTTGATGCTGACGGGATAACAGACCTTAAGTCTGAGATTCAGCAATGGCTTTCAGATGATGCGCTGGTCATTGCGGATTTTTTCAAAAAAGCTCTTTTTGCTGATGCCAAAGCAGGTCATTACGTTGTTGTTGTGGCTGTCGAAGGCAATGAGCTTGTCATTCTTGATCCATCTTCAAAAAAAGGCGGTGTGTACCTTGTGGACTCTGACAAGATGTATCGTGCGATGGATACTCATTCATGGGTGATTGAAGGCAAAAGAGGATACATTGTCATGGCTCCCAGAGGCAGTACAGCATATTACAGAATCGAGAGAAATCTTATCCATCCTGGTACAAACCTATACAATGAGATCAAGAAAAAATTCCAAAAAGAGTTTGACCGGATCTCAAAACAAAGCAAAAGGGTTACAAGATTCGTACCTGCATCTGTCATGGATTTTTTTGACAAATATAAGGACCGAGACCAGATCTCAAGAGTCTGGAGCCCAAAACTGGGAAAGAAAAAAAATAAGAATTAACAATCCCTGCATCACCCCAAGAGTGCAGGAACTGCAATCCTTCAACGCTTCTTTGGGGCTGCCTTTTCATCATTGACCAATACCACATCCGGATTGGTCAGGAATTCCTCTCTTTTTAGGTCATTTATTATAAAATAGAACTTCTTATCCAGAATACTGAAGCTATCTTCAATCTTTTCCAGGAAACTGTCCAATTCCCTGACATTGCGAAAAACACATTCTGCCTGAAAATCAAATCCATTGTTGATCTGATATACTGAATTGACTGATGAGGAATTGACAAGGTATTTACGAAGATCGTTCTTATGCACCTTGGCTACATTCAAAAGCACATTTACCCAGGTATTATAACCTAAACCCTCGAAATCTATCAAAGTGGTGTGTTTTCTTATCAGATCTTTTTCCTGCTCTTTTAGCTTGTCAAATATCGTGGAAATCGGTATTCCGGTCTTTTTAGAGATTTTTATCAGCGGAAACCTCGCATTTTGCCTCAAAGCAGCCAGAATCTTGAGTTCTTTTGTCGAATACACCAAAATCGCCATGATTGTTGATGGATAATTGATAAGCCAGGAATAGATTTAAAAGTTCGCTGCCAGTGTTTTTTGAATGGTTCAAAAAAATCTGAACCACAAAGTATATATACAAAGTTAACTTTCCAGTAGTGAATATGAAAGAAATCGAGTATAAAATAATAACTCTTTTCCGTGACAATCCGCATCTGGAGCTTTCTACTTCTGAAATCATCAATAAGATCGATCCGGATTTTCTTAACCTAACTGAACGCATAACACACAGCGACTCAAAGGAAGCAAAGGAAGTTAAAAGGCGCAGGGCAAAACTGCAGAGAAGATATCTTTATTATTTTTCCAAGCTTCTGTCTGAAGACATCCTGCAGATCAAAAGAATCGGATTCAAAGGAGAGAAAATATATTCACTCAATGTGACAGAACAAGACAGGTCAAAGGACCTTGAGAAGCGAAGAAGCATTAGCTCTATCTCGATGGCAAAGCCAGTGCATCTGTCGCTTCCGATAGAAGGCCTTGAGCAATCAGGAATAATACACAGGCTGGAGTCTGGTACATGGATAGAGAGAGTGAACTCTATAGTAATCGAGTCAGAAATGTTTGAGAGCGTTGATGAGTTCTTCCGAATAATCACAGAGATATCAGAGACAATAAATGATACCATAGCACTGAACAATTTTGAAGTTTGTTTTAGAAAAAACAGCTGTGCACAGATCGTGTTTTTTTTACGGAAACTTCATAAACACTGTTCTATGTACGGAAAGCGTGTTTCGATAATCATAGATGTTTCAAATCTGAACTATAAACAGGACCTGATAGAGGCTCTAAAGGATTTCCTGGGTTCTAATGAAGATGAACTGATAAGCTTTATTTTCAATGTAGAGCCAAAAGATTTCCACGACAATAACATATTCTTTCGAAAGATAATTGAATTTTTCATAGACTCTAAGCTGCTTTTCAAGAACAAAAACATCCATCCTTCACCTTATTTTATCGGTCGCGCCGGGCCATATACTATAGATAAAAAAGAATGGGATTTCTATATCTCGAACAAACCGAGCAACAGGCTGGGTCTCATAAACTCACAGGCAACAATGCTTGTAGATCTAAAGAGATATTTCAATGATGAAGGCATAAACATAAACAAACTCAATGAGCTTATGAAAAGGATCACTCATTCATTCTTCATTTCAAACTCAATACAGAGAAAAAACGCTGGCGAATATTTCGACAATCTTATCCGGATGGATGATGACAACATAAAGAGGCTTTTTATGTTCAGCAAAAATTACATAAGACTCTGGAACTACAATCTGACCAGCAACGAGATAGACGAAAGAAGCCTTCTTCGCATATATTCAGAAGCAAAAAAGAAGATAAATGATTTCTGCATAGCTGAGGAGACAATATACAAAAGCTGCGGCATGCCGACAAGATTTCGGATTGACCTATCTGTTGCTTCAGAAGAGTATGTGCAGAGATTTTTTTCTGAACCTGCAGGCAAGAAAACCATCAGCTCAGGGCTAAAGGATTTCTATGACAGATCATTTTCCGAGCAAATAGCAAAAGAAGAAGACTATTTTAATATATTCTCAGGCGGATTTGAGTTTCTCGTGCACAGAAGAGGAGACATAGAACCAGACGATGTCATCAGAGAGATGGTTTTTCTTCTGACAACCTACCAGATGCCATTTATTCATTACACATTCGTGCTCAATAAAGAAAAAGACCTGAAACTGAATTATTTCGTGGATAAAAAATGATCAAGACAGAAGAAGCCTATGAGGCATGGAAAAAGACGATAAAGTTCATCCATGAGAACGGGAAGGACTTTTTTGACGAGAACTCAAGGAAGTGCAGGGAGGTCATGAACCTTCTTGTGACAATCACAAAACCAGAGAAGAACATAACAGGGCCGATCACGAGACTTAACTCTTTTGATGACTGGAAATATCCTTCATTCGATGAAATAAGCCATATAATGCTGTCTTCCAAAGTTTCGCCGGATTATTCATATTCCTACGGCTCCAGGATATTCAATTTTCACAAGAAGATAGACCAGCTGAATGATTTTGTAATCCCCCTGCTTTCAAGCAAGCCAAGCTCAAGGCGCGCGGTGATCTCGTTTTTTGATCCGACAGTTGACTCAAACCCTATTGCACCAGACACGCCTGGACTGCTTTTTATCGACCTGAAGATACGTGCAGGCAAGCTAAATCTGGTCGCGACAATCAGAAGCAATGACTTCTTTTTCGGATGGCCTGCGAACGTATACCAGCTTTTTACACTTCAAAAGTATGTGGCTGAGAGGCTGAACGTGAGAATCGGCTTTCTGACAACATTCTCAATATCTGCCCATATATTCGAGAACCAGTTCGAATACGTGGAGAAGATCGTCGGGGAGAAGTAGGCAAAAGATTATTAAACCAGATTCTTTTTTTATTGTTTTTATGATTGAAAGTAATAGAATAATCAAGATTATCTATAAGAAACTTTCTGAAGAATACGGCCCGCAAGGCTGGTGGCCGCTTTTAGAATGCGAAGGGGGAAATCCGACAAAGACCGGCAGCCTACAGGGATATCATCCAGGAGACTACAGCTATCCACGCAATGGAAAAGAGAGATTCGAGATCTGCATCGGAGCAGTCCTTACACAAAACACAGCCTGGCCAAACGTGGAGAAGGCATTGTGGAACCTGGAAGAAAAAAAAGCGATATCCCCTGAAACAATCATCGATATGGATGAAGAAGAGCTCAGACAGGCAATCAGGCCGGCAGGATATTTCAACCAGAAAGCAGAGAGACTTAAGATCCTGGCAAGATGGTTCCTGGAGCTAGGGAAAAGGATTCCGGACCGAGAGGAGCTTCTGGGAATCAAAGGGATAGGCCCTGAGACCGCTGACTCGATACTGTTGTATGCTTTTTCGCAGCCGAGCTTTGTCGTGGATGCTTACACCAGGCGGATATTCCTTCATCTTGGACTGATCCGTGAGACAGACAAATATGATGATATCAAGAAGTTGTTTGAGGATAATCTTGAAGCTGATACAGTGGTTTTCCAGGAATATCATGCACTTTTGGTCGAGCATGCGAAAAGGCATTATGGAAAGGAGCCTTATGGGGAAAAGGATATACTATTGAATTTCGTTAGGATAAAGAAGAAATTTGAATAAAAAAAGAAAGATTTAAAAATCATCAGTTTCTACCCACTTTTTAGTGGTAAAAAATGACCCAAACTATTGCAACAATATTATCTGAAGGACATGATGCAAGGAATGCACGGAATAAAGCAGCCCAGGAAAGGCGTGCAGACCAAAAAAAAGAGCTGGCAAGACGCAATAAACAGTCTCCAATCAGAACAGATTCCTTTTCTAACAGTGATATCAGCAAGGTTGTCGGAGAACCTGGCCTCATAACATCAGATCCAAATTTTGTGCATAATGCAAATGCCATGCGTAGCCTTTATATCAAAAAAGGCAGAAGAGGAGATATCGAGATACACAAATATCCAGTAGTGCCTGGTGTGGCAATTGAAGCATGGCTCAGAAATTTCATAAGCCACAGGGTCCCAGGAGGACTTAAACTGCATTCCATATGCA
Source organism: uncultured Methanosarcinales archaeon (assembly GCA_964390375.1). Lineage (GTDB taxonomy): Archaea > Nanobdellota > Nanobdellia > Woesearchaeales > DSVV01 > CAYMIF01. The sequence goes on along the minus strand of CAYMIF010000028.1, from coordinate 7,111 downwards.
CAGAATACCAGTTTCCCCTCTCTGCGACCCAGGATTTCTATGTTCCTGACGGACTGGAAGACCTTACCATGTCATCTGCTATGGGTACTGGAACTGGGGAGGTTGTGGCAGATTTCTATAAAATGGATTCGAGAGGGGAATTTTTCGAAGTACAGACCTCAAAATTACAATTTTCAGAACCTGAAGAGCTGGATGTCGGATACAGCCATAAAAGCGGAATAATGTTCCAGGTAAAACCCGAACGAGTACATGCTTTTTCAGCAGGAGTCCACTACAGACCAAGCGATGTCATAGGAGCACTTGTGGCGGCATCAAGCGGCATCTTTGCAGAACATGCCAAAAATACAGTACCTAATTTCAATGACACATCAAAACCTATTGAAAATTTCTATGTATTCAGCAACCGCGAACTTGTCTTAGGCAGAGGAATATATGAGTTTGTCGATGACTATATCAAAAATATAGATCATGAACTATTCGCAAACGCAACTATAGAGCCTCAAATGGTGCTTGATGCAAAAAAAAGAGAGAAAACAGTGTATATAGCATCAATAAATGTGTTTTTCGGAGAAGATAAAAGACCAGCATATTATCTTCGGTCAATCATCCAGGAGGCTCCTGCTGCTGTTGTCAGCAGAGGACTGCTAGATCTTCCAGAAAACAAGCTCAAACCAGGCCAAGAGGACCTTAGAGATCAACCAGAATATGTTATCTGAATGATCTTTTTTCTAGGGATTGATTATAACAGACGATAATCTTTCTTCTTCAATATTCAGCCCTATTATCAATACATATGAATCCAGCGATGGTCCTTTTTCATCCATGACAGCACGTACACAACCATCATGGGTTACAAGCAATGACTCCGGATCGTCAAGACTCAGGATAAAATCAATAACACGCTTTTTCATCTGGTTCGTACTTTCTCCTTGTGGAATGATCAAATCAGGATCATCGAGATCATATCTTGAGACAATATCACTTATGGGTTTTCCATTCATTATCCCGAAATTCTTCTCTCTCAGCTTTTCTGTGTAGATAATCTTTCGGTCAAGATAAGAATTTACTATCTGGGCGGTCTGCCTGCAGCGGCCAAGATCAGAAGAATAAACCCTAGATATCCCTGTCCCTTTATCAGCTATCGTTCTGAGCGCTTTCCCAAGCTCTTGTGCCTGCTTTTTGCCAATCTTTGTGAGAGGAGAATCAGAATGGCCCTGGTTTATCCTGTTCTTGTTATCTTCTGTCTGGGTATGGCGTATCATAAGCATCTAAATCACTTCAAACTGCTGTTCTTTTGCAATGCCTTGCGAAACTTTCCTGCCAAAGAAAAATCCTTGATCTTCCTGGGTCTGTCCTTCAGCGCATTTATACCTTTCCTTCCGTACCTTGGAACAAGATGCCAATGGACATGATTTGCCTCATCCATGTACATCAGATAGACCTTCTTGATATTGAGAATCCTGAGCATGACATTCCTTATCAGGTCAACCTTGTCCATGAGATACTCATAATCCTTCCTTTTCAGAAGATGCAGGTCTGATTTCTTTTTTTTCCATACTACAACTGCATGACCTTTTGCTATCGGATAGTTCGCAAGTGCAGCGTAGAGCTTATTATCCTCATAGAACAAAGCACCATCTTCTGGTTTGGGCAGGTCTTTACTCATGTCTTACATCCTGCACTAGATCATATAAATAATTTTGGTTTGACAGCCTGCAAAAACCACGATAATATCATGGCTCAGCGTTCTCATCCCATTCCCAGACCGATACATACATCTTGTATTTCTTCCCTTTTATCATCACTATGTGCTGATATGTCTTCAGATTCTCGATCTTTCGGTCAAGAGATGCATTCAGAGGTATGTCAAATCTTGATTGAGGGGCTCCATTACAGCAGTCGAAGTAATGAGTATCATTGAGCTGCTTTCTCCAGCCAGGAAGCGAGCCATCACATATCGTGGACATGTTCTGGCCTGAATATGCACCAGATGTTGCGATAATCGAGTCATTGTAGAAGCAACCTCCAAGCCCCTGACAACTTGCATGGCAAATGCCGTCATTCATAGTACAATCAGGCCGACATCCTGTGGCAAGCGTGAGATTCATGTCAGGAAGATATGTGATGTGAGGATCAGTAATATTGACATTAAGAGTTTCTGTACTGTATCCAGGAGCATGGTAAGTTATAGTCAGGTTCATCCCAATAGCTGCATATGGAAGCCTGAGATGATAGAGCTTAGATCCGTTCACATCTATGTCGTTGGTGGTCGCAAATAGATAACTGTTGGATGTATTGAATACAGAAACATTTATTACATCTCCTGGGCCATAATCAGATGCGTTCATCCAGCTGCTGAGATTGCCGGGGTCCTGTACTGATATATTTCCGCTGATGAAACTCGGCGCCCTTCTCACATAGCAGCAAAGCTTGAAATTGTTAGGTGCATTGAAATCTGTGCAATTACCTACATGGGAGTTGGTCTTCTGGGCCATGCTGGCCACACACGTATAATTGGTCGCGCATGACATATCTCCTGGAATGTACCTGCAATCCACAATCTTTCCAAGCGTGTTTGTGGACAGGCATATATCGCTATATCCAGCAGTAGTCATATTGCCCATCTCTACATGAGCATTGTTCGGTGCGTTGTTCCTGAGAATCACAGAAAACCGGTCTGTACATGTATTTGCGATTGTTGAAGCGTTATCTGTACAGCACTGCGCAAGAGAATATGTTCCGTCCACAGACAGATGGCCTGTGCCAAGAGGTGAGATCTGGAAATATTCGACTGCTGCACATGGGTCTGTGGATATGTTACAAGAAAGGATGGCATCGATAGAACTGGGAGCAGACAAAAATACAATTAGGAAAATGCCAAGAATGCATAATATCTTGATTTGATTTTTTTTTTGCATATTGATCTATATTTCATCATCCTAATAACTGCAGCATTCTGTGCAGACAGGAGGGTTGAACCATGCCAGATATCCATCATAGCGATTGTAGTTGAGCCAGCCGCTCAAAGAATCTGGATATGTACATTTCGGATCCTGACCATTTCCTGATCCTCCACCAATACCAGGTGCGAGTATATTACCCCTGTTCACTGGAGCATAACCAGATGCACATTCAGTCGAGCCCCAATGAGTATAACATTCACCTTCGCTGGATGGCTTTATGCAGACAGCACATTCAGGAGCATCTATCCATGTCGCATCTTCATATACATCAATCTCATTCTCTGATTCTGAACAGACCATCTTCCCACCATGACCGTTTATCTGTCCTGCCTGATATATATAACCATCATAAAGTTCTGTGAAGCCAGCGTGGCAGGTGTCTGACCCCCACCTGACATACATCCCGCCGTCTGTGTTGGAACAATGCACTGAACAACCATACGTTTTCCAGTGATATGCACCATCATAAGAATGCAAGTCCCCTGTGAGTGTCTCAGAACAGGCAATGCTACCACCATGTCCGCCACCTGTACCTGTGGCATAGGTCTGGCCATCATATACTTCTGTATAGCCGGCAGGAACTGAAGCCGGATCAGTGTCACCCCAAAAGACAAAGCAATTTCCGATGTTGTTCACTTTCACACATACTGAGCATGGAACATCATCCCAACTGTAAGCTGCACCATCATAGGTATAGACCAGATCATCTCCTGCATCAGTACCTGCCATACCACAGACAGCGCCTGCACCAAAACCTGAAATCTGACCAGTCTGCAGCATGCTGCCTGAATATGCTATATCCCAACCAGCTGGACAGGTAGGCGCAGCACCGCTGTTCTCTTTTGCATACATGGTGAATTCTCCTCCTTCTGCATCATTGCAGCACATTGCGCAATCCGGTGCCGGCTCCCAGGAATAACCTGCTCCAATCCTTCTATAATGAGCAGTATCTGTATCCTCTGCACAGACCAGGCTTGTCTTGTATTCTCCGTTTCCCTGGCCTGCTGCCAGGATCTTTCCTGTGTACTCAACATCAAATCCTGCAGCACAAGTGCTGTCTCCCCAGCTTGTATAGCACTTCCCGATATTTGCATCCTTCGCACATACTGCACAAGGCGGAGCAAGCTGCCATCTTCCTGCTCCAATAGTATAAATATAAATCATTCCTGGCTCTGTGCTTGAACAGACAACATCCCCGCCGTGGCCGTTATTCTGCCCTGCCTGATACATGTAGCCTTCCTCAAGCTTTGTGTAGCCTTCCCTGCAGTCGTTTCTGCCCCAGGCCGTGTATATCCCTTCCTGGCCATATTGCGCTGTTCCACCTGTGGAATCAGCCTGGCATTCCCAGCTGCTTGTGCCTGCATTGTACTTGAGGATCTGGTTGTCTGCGCACGTGGGCAGACCTCCTCCTGACAGCTGCACCCAGAATACCTCATTCGCCCATTCTGATTTCCAGTATTTACCTTTGTTTACTGGAACAGTTACCGTAGCCTGGCCGGCATGGCCAGTAACCGCTCTTGCAACCTGTGAGACTGTTGCTGCGGTATCACCCATCAATACCCTAACTGCCATATCATTACCTGTTGTATCGGAAGCTATGACCAATCCATCCTCAGGTACTGGACCGTATATCTGGTCATTGTTCCGGGTCTCCCAGGCACCGAGGACATCTCCGGAGCCGCCTCCGCCAGCACCAGCACCAACACTACCTAGAAGAATCACATTCCAAGTCTCTGCAAATGACCAGGTTCTCAGACCAATATGCCCATTCGCGTCAGTGCTCGTGAGCATCAGCTTGTACTGATTGGCAGTACCTATATGCACTGAATTTGCCCATTCTGGACCCCAACCCTGCTCATAAGTATCTGCATCAGCAAATGGTTTTGCAATGATCTGCCTGTTTCCGTTCGTAGTACAGGCAACCTTCAACAGGACAAGAGTCTCTTGTGAACCTACCTGTCCACTCAAGTCAAGATCATACCAAGCTGTATTATCTAGAGCTAGGTTGAATGAGGTCCCGTCACTGGCCCAGGCACTGCCGCCAGCAGCTCCAGAAGGCGTAGGGATGCACTGCCATGCTGAGCCGTCGTATTCGAGAATCTCGTTCGGTCCGCAGGTTGTCGGAAGAGATGAACCTGCTGCACCACCGCCTCCGCCAGAAATCTTGCAAACTGTCCAGAAGCACTGCTCATCGTTGTCATCATCCCGCACAACCCAGGTGTCTTTTGATGCTGCAAATCCCTGAGCAGTATTATCATCGTAGATATAACATGAAGAGATATAATCTCTCATAAGAGTGTCTGATCCATCACCATTCTGGCCACCAGCCTCTCCACCTAAATCTTCACGATAAATTCCATTAGTATCCTGAATATACCGGTTACTTGGATCACCATCGATATCTGTAATATCTCCTGTGATATCATCTTTCTTATAGGTCATCACTTCACAGCCATACGGGTCTTCACAGATGTTCTCACCATCTACAAGGAGGCTGAGCTCATAATAATTCGATACATCTCCTACATTACTGCTCAGATGCACACATTGGTCAGATGAGGCACACTGCCAATCAGATCCGTCATACACAAGTATTTCACCAGCTGAGCATGATGATGGAAGACCGCTTCCTCCGCCTCCGCCAGAGCCAATCTCCATTGCAGAGAAGACTCTTGGATTTGTCGAGCCATCCTGGTTAAGCTGGGTTCCACCCTGGTCAATCCATTGGACCTTGAAAGTATGGATTCCGGCAGCAAGGCCTGTCTCAATCCAGTGAATATTTTCCGGCTGGTCCTCATGATTCATCCCATGCTCAAAATACCATTGACCGCGCGCAGCTCCATCTACTGTAAAACGAAGTGAACCATAATCCGGAGCACCATTCGTGCGTATGGTTCCGCTGAACATCAACATGACGTCTCCTCCATCTGTTTCCATAGTAATAGACATGTCTTCCATGTCATCCCAGGCTCCTGAATTCTCAGATATATCTGTATTTCCAACAACCTGCATAGAATTTGATGACGAGCCGCCGCCTGATATCCAACAGCGATAAGTCTGAGCATTTCCGAAATTGAAGGCAAAAATGTCAGTCAAGTCTCCATTTCCAATCGCTCTTGCCATACCATTTTCATGCGAGCTGGTCCATTCATAATCATCTATCTCATCAGTGAGCGCGTAATTGTTCATCGCAACATACCATTCCCCACCTGTCGGCAGCCTGCCGCCATATGTGTTGAAGCAATTGTCATTCGCATCCCACCAGGTGTCAGAGCCTTCCTCAGTATCCTGGATGCAGCCAAGCGCATTGACACTTTCGACTTTGGTGAATCCTGCTGGACAAGTCACGCCACCTCCGGAAGGAGCCGCAATGCACTGCCAGGAGGAGCCGTCGTATTCCAAGATCTGGTTCGGTCCGCAGGTAGTTGGAAGTGATCCACCAGCAAGGTTTCCATCGCCAATCACAACAAAATCAACAGGTATCTGCACACCATTAGTACCGAATTGCTTTACATATATACTGAAACCATTCACTGTCTTGCCTCTTACGCGGGTATAATAATCTGTAGCGTCGCTTCCTGCAGCACCAACTGTCGCCACAACAGAATAGTCTGTACTGGATAATGGGTTTGAGAAAACAATATCCCATTCTCCATTGGATCCTGGATCCCAAGTCACTGATGCAACATTCTCTCCTGAATCAATAGTACCTGCTGCATCAAAGGATGCCCATGCAAGTGCACCTGAACCTCCGCCAGAACCGCCATCACAATACAGATACTGCGAAATACCCGAGGCATCGACTCCGCATTCACCACCAGACCCAATAGTAGCAGTATACCAATCATTTTGACAGACTACTACTCTATCTGCATCATAGTTTGCATTATCTAAATTTCTTGTTTCGAGATATCCGTATACTGTCTTTCCATATGCCTGTTCTGTAGTATATCTGCAGATACCTGTTATTCCCGGACTAGAAGCCTGAGCTGCTGTTATGTATGCTATCTCATTTCCTGCTGCGCATGTAGTTGCTCCATTTGGTTTCTGATTTGTTCTGGTCATGTCCCTCCATTCACAACCGCTTCCACCACCACCGCCGATGCAGTTCGCACCCCCGCTGTCGCAGATTGTCCCGTCAGCGATGA
>CAYMIF010000027.1:0-29168 GCA_964390375.1 uncultured Methanosarcinales archaeon | reverse complement strand
ATTTATGGTTGGCGCACGCCCTACATGGCTGGTCTGCGGGCCAAAGCGTAGGGCCTGGCGTAGTTTTTACGCAGTAAAAACGTAATATACAATGCGAAGCCTAATTCCAATTAGTACGCCTGAGCACGAAGTGCGAAACGTACTTCGCTCCCAATCGGCGAAACCTTGAACTTGCTCAACGGTTCACGACGACAGTCGTGTGAGGATTGGTAGTATAGGATATCATATTAGCCGATCTGCCCAAAATGTTTTTAAACCAAACAGTATTCTGAAGAAAAAATGGCGAGGGTATCAAAAAAATACGTCTTTTTTTCAAGCTTCGTGCTGACATGTCTCATCTTCATAATCGGATATATAGTCAATTACAATCTTGATTTCTGGAGATATGACAAGATTCAGGAGACCATAGAGATACAGGAGCTTGGAACTCAGAACTATTATCTTGAGAAAAGCTTCATTAATATAATAGGCGAAGACCATTGTCAGGTTATTACACGAAGACTCAATGCGTTGAAGTCAGAGATACGCAACATAGGAAATGACCTGACAAATTATGGAAAGGGAACCATATTCAAGAAAAAGGATTTTGATTACCTGAAGAGGAAATATTTTCTTCTTGAGCTTAATCTGTATAATCTCATAATGACACAGAATGAGAAATGCGGAATGACTACAATCCCGATAATGTTCTTCTATGATATAGACCATGGAGATTGCACGACACAAGGATATATTTTGGAGGACATGAGCCTTGATGATGAATTCAAGGAAAAGATAGTTGTTCTCTCATTTGATATAGAATATGAAGATGAGAACGCATTGAACCTTCTCAAGAGGAAATATGATATAAAAAAAGCTCCCACAATAATAATCAACGGAGAGGACATAATCGATGGCCTTGTCCCTGAGACCAGGATCAACCAGACCATCCAAAAGCACCTTAATAGAATCTACATAGATCGATACTCTGCCCCCTACGACATGAACTACACCTTAAAGGCCACAGGAATCAATATTACCCGCTTCATAGAAAGGTATCAAAGACTTCTGGATTCAGATAAAATAACTGAATTCGCAAGAGCAGACATCCTGCTGATGCTCGGAAGGGTAACAGGCAACGACACCATGATCTGCTCAGCCCTTGCGCATTACGACAACGCCCATAAGGGCGACACTGAAGAAAGCGCTTTGATTTACGAGACAATAGCTTCCATAGACTGCGGAAGGAACAAGAAAGCCTTCTATCTCGAGGCATCAGAATCATGGAAACAGGCAGGCAATGATTTTCGGGCAAGAATCGCAAGATCATTGGCATACAGGAACGACATGGATCTCAATGTCAACCCATCCAAAATAAGATCTCCTGTTCTCATAAACCCGAAGAACAGCACAGCATTCATGATAGGAGAATCAATGATAACACTGGACAGGGACTCGACCATAGTCGCGCAGGTGGACAGGGTCACCCGTGACTGGCTTGGAATAACCCTCAACCAGAGTCCGATTGTCAACAGCACTACCGAGATATTGAAGGTTTTCTCAGAAAGATGGGATTATACAGAAGACGAACTAATGGCAGATATCGGCTGGCATGAGGGTGGAAGGATAAACGATCTCCTGGAAGTGGACCCGGCTGTCATGGCTGCAGCCGGAACCCTGGTATACAGGCACGAGGGCGTCTGGTATGCACCTGACGAAAGAGGAGTCTTCCGCTTCGAGGTGCCGCAAGACAAGGTATTCTATCCTACCACAAGATTCCATTCTGAAGACCTTGCGACAATAATAGACACACACGGCATGAATTCCATTGTTGAACAGGCACTAAGATACAATGCAACAGCCGCTATAGCCTGCTGCGACAATCCTAGCAAGATAGCAGCAGCACAACATCTTTCAAAAAAAGGTATATCTGCGATATGCTTCACAGACAAATATCTTCCGATGATTCTAGGAAGCAACGAATCTATACTGGGAAGTCCGCCTCAAAATATTACAGACAAACAGGCTATATTGGGAAACAGGCCGATATTGTTCAGTTTTGAGGAGAAATTCTTGGTGCAGGATGCATCATCTGGCAAGTTCGCGACATCATACTACAAGACTCCTAAATATTATTTCACCAACTTAGAAAAAGCGATTGATCTGGATGTGACGTATTTCTCTATAACAGATTTCAACATGACAAGGCTTATGGTCGACAAGGCATTGGATATAAACGCGACAGTGATTGCTGCAAGATGCTTCAACAGGCAGGACTACATACATCTCAAGAGATTTCTGGATGAAGATGTTGACAACAGGCTGATCCTGTTCCACTCTTCGGCTTATCCTTACGGTGTTAGGCTTTTTGAAGAATACCCAAGAAGGACTACTTTTGACGACATAAATATAAGGTTCATCTGATTCTGTTTTCAGGCAGGAACTTCCATAGCTGTACATCTGCCCTCTTTCTGACAAGATAGAAGCTGTTGCTGTTCTGGATTATGAACTGAAAGGAAGGATCAAGCTTCTCATCAAGAAGTATCGGTTTCATCTCTTCAGTGAGAAGGACATATTCGATGCTGTTGTTTGCCAGCATCTGTTCTATGTAAGACAGGGAATCAGAAGAGAATATCATCAGGCTTTGGTTCCATTTTTCATGCTCAGAAAAGGAATTATAGCTGTTCTCTGTAGTATAAGGCTCCTGGCCAGCATAATATTCTAACCAATGGCCGTATCTATAATGACTAAGCACTGTTGCATTCTCCTCAATCGCATCCAGGGTCTTCAGAGCAACTTTCATCTCTTCGTCTGGAGCAAATTCCGATAGTCCAGAGACAGTTGACAATGCAGAGAATAAGAGCCCTAATAATAAGGTAAATATTGTGAGTCTCTTGACTATGGCAAGACTCCATCTCATCCTGATAAGAGAGTATAGACCAATACCTGCAAGTACAGAAAGTACAAGGTTCAGCATCACCTTAAGTCTGCTGCAGAAAAATATGGACATCAAAAAAAGAAGCAACACAGATACAACATAAGGAAAATTAGCATATTGCTTTTTCCAGGACACTATGATTCCGTAAACAGCCAGTAGAAGAAAGAAGACACCAAAACTTCTAAAGCCGCCGAATATTGTCAATGATTCCTCGATATATCGCAATAGATTTAGTCTTTGATAGTTGAAACTTGCAGAAATATATAAGAAAAGGGATATCAATAGTGTAAAAAAGAAAAGCAGAATAAGTTCTATTCTGTCTTTTGAGGACCTATAGGTAAGGATGGCTATGAAAAGCATAGCAACACCTGATTCGATGATTCCAAAAAAGCTCAGACATATGATTACTGCATATGAGAGATATCTGAAAAAACCGCCGGCCTCGAAAAGATAAAAAGACAGCAAAAGCATGACCACAAAAAGCGACCATGGGTTCGACACTGTAAAAGAATAGATGTATAGAGGGGAAAGTATGAGCATGATAATTATGATTGCGGTCTGCATATCATCCTTGCTGTATCTTCTGATAATAGCATACGAAAGAATTACCGCCACTATCCCAAGAGAAAAAGGAACGGCTTTGGAAGCAAAGACGACACCTCCAAGTCCCGATATAAAAGCCAATAGATGATGGTAAGGATTATATCCTGGATCAGCATTGCTTTCAGAAAGATCTTTGACAATCTTTGCGTTCAATGTAGATTCAGAACCTATGAGAGTCTCGGAATCCAGCCTGTCAGAAAGCATATATGGAAGAGACAGGATTATTGCTGCAGCAATAACAAGCAGCCCAGGATAATACCAAGGAAGTTTTTTCATCCGCCACCACCCTTTTTGCACCTGACTTCGATCAGCTGGTTACCGAATCTCCTGATAAAGCATTTATCATCGACATAGGTGATCTTTGATATATTATAGAATTCCTTTGCCTGGTCTGAGAAATATATATAGTCTATATTATACTTTTCCAGCAGACTGTCAGGAGAGACAGCAGAAAGATACATGGTTCGCACATCAGATAATCTTGAATCAAGGTCATCCACAAAAATGAAATTTGAATCGACAATCGTCTTTCTTTTTGCGTAATAGCTGACAAGATGGCCGTCATAGATTGTGGTTAGTATCGTTGAGTTGGACTCTGTAAGATTCTGGAAAAAATCGATAATTGCGATCTCTCTTCCGGATATTGCCTCATCTGTCTCTGCCTGGCTGAATGTGAGAGCAGGAATGACAGAGGTCATAGAAAACAGGATTATGAAAACAGCAGTCAGATATTTTCCAGCAATAGAAAATTTTGTTCTTTTCAGGTAATTGACCCATTCGATGAAAGCCACAGATGACAATATTACCATGATTATTCCAAGATATATGAGTCCAAGATCAAGAGGTATGAACTTGAACCAAAGCATGAAAGTTATGACTGATGCAAAGCTGACAAAGAACGCAGAGCTCTTCCCTTTCTTTTTTGTGAAAAATAGGTATATTCCTCCTATACCTGCAATCAAAGGGATAAGGCCAATTTTATATATAGTTCCGATGATAGTTGCATCATAGAAATATCTTGACAAGACAATATTAGGCAGGTTTTGCCATATTATATCTATTCCATGGATGAAAAGGGCTTCTTTGAACACGACAAAATAAAACCAGAAAGCAAAAGGAACAGAAAACAATATTAGTTCACCCTGCTCTCTTCCTATTTTTATGCCCATGACAAATGCAAGAATAACATAGAAAAGATATGCAAATACAAGGTATATAGTAGTAGGAGAAAGCAGGACAAGCAATATGAAGAGTAGTAGGTAATTTCGTGGTTTCTTGGTGATGTTTATACGAAGGAAGAAATATAGGACAAGGAACGTCAGTGGGATGGTTAATGAATAGACAGATAGGTTATTTATGGTCTTTGAGACAAAAACAGGTACTGCTCCGGACAGAAAAGCGCAGAATAGTCCGAGTCTTTCATTCTGATACATGAATTTCACGATCTTGTAAACGATGATTATAATCATTGAAGAAACCAGGTTCAGGACTATGGATGACAATATGGCAATATCTAAGAACAGACCCATTAAGGCGACAATGTAATGGAATACAGGCAAGAAGATATAATATCTGCCGCCATAGCTATAGCTGTCCAGAAACTGCGGAACTCCATTTTCCTGTATATACTCAGCTTGTCTAAGCACAAAATAAGAGCTGTCTTCTGTATAATAGTTAGTCTGCAGTGAAAATATCAGCCTGAAACCGAATGACAGCAAAAATATCGCAATGATTACCCAGGTTGTCCTGCTTATCTTCATCAAAGAGCGCAGTATCCTCAGGATTATATAAATATTGCCAAAAAAACCCCTCGCGCGCATTAATCAGGTCTTGGCGCCATCAAATCCTATGGATTAGACATCTTCAGCACATCCAATCCTGCTGGCTTAGTCAGAATCAAGGTGCAGATCATCTTCCTGGCCAATGGCACAGACGCATAGGATTTCATATTAGCCCTATCCAGCACAAAATATAAATACCACTTGATGATAAAAAAGCACATGAAAAAGGCAGTATTGATTATATTGATGTTTCTCATGATCATATCCTGCAACCAGGAGAGCAATGAAATTGATCAGCAGGAAGAATCCTATGATTTCAATGTGAGTAATTTCGTAAACCACTCAGAATATCATGAACCAGAGGATGCACCAGGTTCTCAGGATGACCTATCGGAAGAGACTACTCTCTCGGATGATTCAAAAGAGGATGATGAGGGGGAACAGGATGACTATGATGATAACAATGATGATAAAGCAAAAGATGAAGAAGAGACAGAAGCCAAGATAACAAGATGTACAGACTACGACAAGGTAAGCTATAGGGATGAATGCTACAAGGACGAAGCAGTACAGAAAAAAGAGCCGGATTCCTGTGAAAAAATAAAGCATGATGATGTCAGGATGGTCTGTTATATGGAACTGTCTGAGGTAACTGAAGACCCGGTAATCTGCTCGAAATTCTCAAACACAACATTGAATTTCACTGTATGCATGATAAATATAGCAAAGAACAAAAAAGAAGCAGATATTTGCATGGACATAGGGATAAGGGAGAAAACCCACGAATGCCTCCACGATATAGCAGTCATAAGAAAGGACACATCAATTTGCAGGATGATAGATCTATACACGCGAGAGGATGCCTGCCTTGAAGAAGTGGGTGTTCTTCTAAAAGACACAGACATCTGCATGATGATATCAGACAGCCTGGATGCAAGCGAATGCATAGAGAGGATAGCTATAATCAATTCAGACATATCGATATGCGAACAGATGCCAAACAAAGGAAAACTTGATGACTGTTACTATAACATATCAGTTAAGACGCAAAACATCTCAACATGTGAGTTGATATCAGCACCAAATACCAAAGATGAATGCTTGAGGAATATAGCAGCAAAAAAAGATGATTTGACTATATGCACTGACATCCATTTCAATCTAAACAAGCATCTGTGTATGACAGACATAGCCAAGAACAGGAAATCAGCCGGTATCTGCCAAAACATATCAATCATCGACCACAAGGAATTCTGTTACATCTCAGTCGCTAATTCTACCCTAAAAACCGCTGTATGTGAGGAAATAGAAAGTCTCGGTGGAAAATACACCTGTATAATAAACATAGCGAAACTTACAGGTGAAAAATCGGTCTGTGATACTATAGACAGCACAGCAAAAAAAGAGGAATGCAGAGAAGAAGCAGGCTGACCTGATTAGTAGCACAATCGACATTCTTCTTAAGAATCAACACAAATTATATAAATGTCAATCCTCAAAAATATAGATATCTCCGGAGCATTCCAATATCTGCTCTGAACCGATCCGGTGAACAAATATCAAGGAAAAAAAATCACAGGTGACAATCTTCATAGTGATTGGAATAGTCATACTTATAGTTCTTGTGATGACGATGTACCTGGTAAGCATTCTTACACCTCCTGAGCCAGGACCAAAAGAAGTCAATGCAAAGACTGTAAAAGCTTATGTAGAAGGCTGTCTTTCGCAGGTAGGCGGAAATGCTGTCGATGAAATCGGCCTCAAAGGAGGCACTTTTCATCCGCAAAAGGTTTCATACAGGGACAAAAAACAGTATCATTTTCTATGTTATCTGGAACCCACAATCTCAGGCTGCGTGAACCCGCTATTGACGAAAAAGGATATGGAAGAAGAGATCTCTGAAGAGACAGAGAACAAAATAAGATCCTGCATTGATCTTCCGATATTTGAGAAAAGGGGTTTTTCTGTCGAAGACGCAGAGATAGATATTGACGTGACGATAGCACAAGAGAGGGTAATCTTCAGGATGGACTACTACCTTGCCATGAGCCGTGGAGACACGGCTTTTGTGGTCGAGGACTACAATGCAGAATTAGTAAGACCTTTGGGAAAGCTCTACTCCCTGTCAATGGACATAGTGAACATGAAAAATGCCGGGACTCAGTTTGATGCTGTGGATTTTATGGTCCGCACAGGAGCAGAGGTAATAGTTGAGAGGCACAGGCTATATCCAAACACGTATTTCGATATAGAGATGGATGATTATGTATTCAGGTTCGCGATAGAAGGCAGGGACACCTCTCTTAGGCCAGGATCATACAACCTGGCAGACCCTTTGGAATCTCAATACGGATGCTGTTATGTGGACAATACATGCTATAAGAACGTACCAGAATCACTTTGTAGTCTGAAAGGAGGAAGATACAGTTCTGCATCTAATTGTATATGCTCATATTCAGATTTCGAAGACAGATATACCTGTACAGATGGAAAATGTGATGATTGCGAAAAGACCTACAGCTATGTAACAAAAAGTTTCACCAATCCAAAGAGACTGCATGGAGAAAGTTGGTGCAACTACGAAGCAAAAGCTGGCAAGGGCTATGACTATGTAGGCTCAACACATTATCTTCATTATTGCATAGACGGCGTAGAGTATGTAGAAGAATGCAGGGATTACAGGGATCAGATATGCACTGAAGAGAAGATCACATTGAATGGCCAGGAACTAAACAAGGGAGTATGCAGGGTGAACAGATGGCAGGATTGCATTGAATGCCAAACGAAGGATTGCTGCAATGACAGGGAGCTTCGTGACTGTGTATGGAAGGACTGGATAAAGACAGAGCAAAAATGCGTCCCATATGTACCTCCTGGTTTCAGGCACTGGGAAAGCATAGGCCATGAGATATGTTTGCGGGCATCTGAGACAAAGGAATGCAAAGGATCAAGCTGCCCAAATATATGGGTTGACGATGCCGCAAGGCTGTGCCATATGGTCGGCGACTGTGGAGAGTTCCGTAATGTCGCAGATGTCCTGACAAGATACGGCTACCTTAACACAGATCCGCAGGACGAGGTCAGGATATGGGATTTCGAGCTCTATAGGGAAGGACTGCACAAGAAAGGGGATGATTATTCTATCAATCTGGGGATACACAATACAAGACAGGAGACTATGCTGAGTTCACGATACTCAGAGATGCAGGACATGATGGCAAAGATGATGTCGTCAGTGTACCAGTACCTTGACAGGATTGATGACTATTCATTGACAGATTTCCTGAATCCGTTCTCAGATCAGCCTGAGATTTACATACTTGACTTTGCGGTATGCCAGTTATGGCTCCCTCCGCCAGGAGGAAAAGACTGCCACCTATGCAATGAAAACCCAATGTGGCCGTGTACAGAATACAGGTGCAGAAGTCTTGGCCAGGACTGTGAATTTGAAAATGATCTTGGAAAGACAACCTGCTACGCTGCAGATGAGAATGACAAGATTCCGCCTAAGATAGATATCGTCGAGGATTCTTTATCACCTGGCTATTCTATTGCAGAATCAAAGCTCAGGATACATAATAAGGTATTTGATGGATATAGGATAGAGCCTGCGCTAAAGCCTTTCTTCATCTTCAAGATGACCATAAATACCACAGAGGATGCAAGATGCACAATGCGCTACGGCCCAAAAGACAAATACATAAAATCACCTGCATTCCCGATAGATTCATCAAGGATAGGAAAAGAACACAATATCACGTTGCGCGTTCCGCCCAGGGTAGAGTTCCCTGAAAAGATAAGCGACATCCTAAACATAACTACTATAACAGAGATAGGAGATATGCTGAAAAAACCTGAGGAGATGGCAAAAGAGTTAAGAGAGAAGTATTCTGAGCAGATAGAGCTTGCGAGTTTTGCTTCAGGAAAGGATATCGATAAGAAGATTGACGAGTACATGCAGAAAGGTCTCAGGATTTTGGGCCTTGTAAGAGACATGATGCCATATTATAGGGAATTGATAGACACAATCCTGGAAAAATTCGAGCAGGGAGGATATTATTTCTTTATAGAATGCACAGACAGAGCCGGCAACGCTAATTCTGAGCAGATCTTCCTTGATCTGACCATAGCAGGAAATGAGGACGATAACATACCGCCGGTGATTGTGGGGGCGAATCCTAAGAATAACAGCAGGGTTCCTGATGATCAGATGGCTCAGGAGATATCTTTGTATCTGAACGAGCCTTCAGAATGCAGATATTCATTTTTTCCGAATGACTATGAGAAGATGGAAAAGTCACTTGACTGCGCTGATTCTCTTTATGATATCTCCCCATTCTACTCTGGAAGCTATCTTTGCCATGATACGATAACTCTCAATGAATCAAACACAACATTATACATAATATGCAACGACAATCCTCTTGAGCGGACCCAAAAAAATATCATGGTCAGGCTGGACAAGCAGATAGGAACAATAGGAGCAAGAAGCACTCAGCTGACAAACGTCACATATCCGAACAAGATACATGCGTCTGAGAAGATGCTCACGGATTCGCTCATATTCAAGGTGACTGAGATGGATCCGGTCCTGAATCTCTACAAGGAGAAAAAAGAGATATGCAATCTGACTTACAACAATATGACATATCAGTTCCAGGATATTTCAACAAACACAGCTGTCGAGGTAGGTCTTTACAGATACAGGTCCAGTCTAAATCTCAAGCATGTAAACCCAAAGATATCAAAGAAGGAGCTCATGATAAATTTCAACATCACTGACAAGGCATCAAGGAACACTACATGGCTAAACATGACAGACAAGAAGCTGACACTCATTCTGGATCAGATCCCTCAGTCTCGATTCATTGAGGATTCTGTAAATCTCTCACTCAGATTAAAGGATGCATCACAGCTTGATTTCATGACAGCCGGTAATTATTCCTGTATGATTAACAGCACAGTGATTGCCTGCGAAAGAAACATCACGCACACAACCTGCACAGACAGTATCAGCAGGAATTCTACATACAATCTAACCTGCATTGAGATAGATAGTAAGGGAAACCCAGTCCTGATAGAGGAATTCAACATAACAATAGATTGCGTAGACCAGGAAAGGACCCGGCAGAACATTATGCCAGGCCCGGTAAAATATAACATAATACGCTCAAATCCTCTTGTGATTGTTGAGAAATATCCTCAGGGAGAGACAGAGAGACTCACACCGACGATCAGGATAATCACAACAGAGAACCCAGATGTGCGCTGCGGTCTGACAAACAGGATAAACACCCCATTTTTAGAGATGCAGAAGTTAGAGGACAAGGTATTCGAATACCAGCTCAAAGAGCAGCAGCCAGGAACAAAGCTCTATTACATCAGGTGCTTTGACCAGTATCTAAACCACGCAGAGACCGAATTAGAGTTCGTGGTGATCTGAACAAACAAAAGACATATAAACCAGAAAAAGTATTGAGAGGATTAGAATGCCGGAAGTCTCAGAAAACATAGGAAAAATCGAGTATCAGCATGGTAGATTCATCGAATGGATAACTGCATTTGAAAAAGACAATGTCATTGCGCGTCTGTTTCCTGAACTAAGAAAAGAGATTCTTGAAGCTGTGAGATTCCCCAGATTAGCGGACATCAAAAAAAACCTCTCTTCAAGGGAATTTGCAAAGGAGGTGCTGAGAGCATACCTGCATTTTGGGAAGGTGCTGGAAAGCAGGATAAAGGCTAAGGAAAGCGACAGCGAACCCAGCCTTCACACACTGGTAAGCTCACAGATCAGACTTCTTAAGATCCTGGCTAAATGATTGATCAGATAATCAATCAACAAAAGTTATCAATTCAGGCTATATTCTAGATTTCTGCAGGCATTCATCAGACAAACTTTATTAATCCCCTGCTAGATTCCTGAAATTATGTGCGGAATAATCGGTTTTTTCAACAAGCCAGGCGCAGCAACTCTGGTTCTGGATGGTCTAAGCACACTAAAGGAGCGGGGAAAAGATCATTTCGGTATAGCCTCAGCTCAGGAGATAATCAAGGATAAGGATCTTGATGGGTTGAAAGACAGGATACCTCAAAAAGCCAGACATTGCATCGGCCACAATCTCCATTCTGTCGTAGCAGACCTGCCGCAGCCCCTCAGACAAGAAGGGATTTTCGCGGCAAATTCAGAGATATACAACTGGAAAGAGCTCTGTAAAAAGTACAGGATCAGGGCAGGCAACGATTCTGAGCTCATCCTCAAGCTGATAGAGAAAAAAGGAACAAGAAGCCTTCCTAAAACGATCGAAGAGCTGGACGGGGTATTCGCCTTTTGTTATTGGAAAGGTAATGACGTATGCATCGCAAGGGACATAATTGGGGTTAAGCCTTTGTGGTACTCAGCCGACAATGGTTTTTGCTTTGCCTCAGAAAAAAAGGCCTTGGAAGGGCAAAAGACAATAGATGAGCTGAATCCAAGAGAGATAATCCATTACAACATCAGGACAAAACAGGTCAAGATAAAAAAGAGGCCTTTCTTTTCTACCACGCCTGCGCTCAAGAAAAGCCATTCTCATTTAAAAGAAGAGCTTAAAGGAAAGATACAGGACGCAATCAAAAAAAGGCTGCCCGAAAAAAAGATTGGCCTCCTGTTCTCAGGAGGGATTGACTCGACATTCCTGGCAAGATCGCTCAAGGACCAGGGTATTGATTTCACCTGCTACACTGCTGCACTGGAACAACCCGGCCTCAAGTCATCTGAAGACCTAAAATCCGCAAAAAAAGTGGCAAAAGAGCTGGGACTAAGGCTCAGGACAAGGACGATCAGGCTGGATGAGGTTGAGAGATACTTAAAATTGGTTGTCCCGCAAATCGAGGACAACAATGTTGTCAAGGTTGGAGTTGCGCTTACGCTTTACATAGCATGCGAGATGGCAAAGAATGACAGAGTGAAGGTCATATTCTCAGGCCTTGGCTCAGAGGAGATTTTCGCAGGCTATGAGCGGCACAAGAACAGCCTGGACTTGAATTCAGAATGCCTCTCAGGCATAAGGAAGATCTACGAGCGCGACCTGTACCGTGATGATGTAATAACCATGGCAAACAACCTAGAGCTTCGGCTGCCCTACCTGGACAGGGAACTGGTCGGATATGCCCTGAGGATCCCAAACAGGTACAAGCTCAGGGAAGGCAGAGAAAAGCTCATACTAAGGGAGATTGCACAGGATGCAGGAATCCCAAAAGAAATGGCAGAAAGGCCGAAGAAAGCTGCCCAGTACGGATCAAACTTCGATAAAGCTCTGCTTAAGCTCTCAAAGAAGGCAAAAGCCAAGAACAAGTCAGACTATCTGAGAAGATTCTACCAGAAGAAGAACCTCAGGCTTGCAGCACTTTTCAGTTCAGGAAAGGACTCCACCCTGGCGATGTGGATCATGATGAGACAGAACTACGAGATCTCATGTCTGATCTCCATGCAGAGCCGCAACCCTGACTCATACATGTGGCACACTCCGAACATCAGATGGGCAAAGCTTCAGGCAGAGGCAATGGATCTTCCGATATTAATCCAGAAGACCGAAGGAAAAAAAGAGCTGGAACTAAAAGACCTAAAGATTGCTCTGAAAAAGGCAAAGCAAAGGTATCAGATTGAAGGAATTGTCTCTGGAGCGGTCTTCTCAACCTATCAGCGGAACAGGATAGAAAAGATCGCTGATGAGCTCGGACTCAAGCTGTTCTCGCCTCTATGGCACATGGACCAGTCTCTTCTGATGGAATATCTGCTGAAAAACAGTTTTGTGTTCATCCTCTCAAGTATCGCAGCAGACGGCCTTGACAGGTCCTGGCTAGGAACTCCTCTCACAGATGATCATCTCAAGCGACTGAAAGCGATACACAGGAAGAACCATATAAACATCGCTTTTGAGGGCGGTGAGGCAGAATCATTCGTGCTGGATGCACCGTTTTTCAGGAAAAAGGTCCGGATAATAGACTCAGCAGTCGATATGGAAACCCCAATCACAGGAAGGTACATAATCAAGAAGGCTGAACTAGAAGAAAAAGACAAAAAAAAGAAATGATAATCACTTCTTCACGTTCTTCTTCATGAACTTCTCAAGCATCTTCGGAACAGTCTTCTTGTCAAGCCCATATCCGAGACCGACACCCAGTCCGATGGCAAGCGCGATGCCCCATACTATCCCGATAAGGGACCACTTGAGAGTATCCACAAGAAAGTCCAGCTGAAATCCGAGCTGCTCTCCTGCGATGATTATCGCAAAGAATATCACTATCGGCTTGACGATCATCGCGATTACCTGCTGTGACTTGCTTGGACCTTTGAGCAGCCTGTCTGCGATCCAGTCAGCAGCGATAAGGCCGATGATCACGATGATGATTGCATAAATGACCTGTGGGATGTATGATACCAGTCCGACAAGAGCATCGCTGGTCTTGTCCAGATCAAGGAACGCCAGTCCTTCGGTTATGAATATCAGGAACACGAGCCACATCATTATCGCTCCGATAACATACGAAAGCGAAGTCGGTCCAAGGGCATCTCCTAGTCCATGCCTCTTCATAACTTCATCCAGCTTCAGTTTCTCCCGAAGCACTCTTTCTATGAGTTTCCCGACAAATTTAGATATTATCCCGCCTATCAGAATAAGCAGCAGGAAAAGGAAAACTCCAACACAGAAATCAAGGGTCGCAGGAATGCTGATTGCCTTGAAATAATTCATCATTGCATCGATAAATGTCTGCATTTGATCCACCTCTTTTTTATTTTTTATTGATGATCTTCATAGCCTGCAGGGCGCGGTATTCACCGTACTCGAATTTATAGAGCCTTATTATCTCATCCTCTGACAATCCATTTTCCTTTAAGAATTCTATCTCTTCAGGGGTTTTTCCTTCCTGGTCCTTGAATTTGGCTCTCATCTGCTTATGTATTTCCATAATCTCATTCCATCTCTTCTCTTTAGCAGAGGTCCTGCCTTTCTTATGGTCATGCTCAGGAAATGCGGATTCTGCTTTTTTCAGGTCAGTTTTTGAGCTTTTCCTGGATTTCTTCTTGCCTGATCCTTTGACCTTGCTGTCCTTCTGCTCTTTTTGGACTTTTTTCTTCTCCTCTTTCATCCTGGTCATGGCAGAAAGTTCTGCCTGTACCATAAGGTTCCTGTATTCCTTGGCTTTTGTCTTGACATAATCGTTGAAGTCTGACAGCTTCTCTTCCTCGACAGAATTGATCTCTTTTTTTATCTGGTAGAATCCTTCGAGTATGCTCATAAGATGCACACGTTCATTGTTGAGCAGCTTCAGGGAATCCTCGAACTTAAGCATCTGTTTTAACTTGTTGGTGATTTTGTCGATATTCCTGTTGACGATCTTGAAATTGGAGGCTGTATCAGAATTGTTTTGTGAGCGGTAATCATTGAACGCACGCTCCTGCTTTTCAAGAAGTTTCTTCAGATGGTCTGTTACCTGCTTGAAAACCTTATCCCTATCCTCGAATGCTTTCTCATTCTTTTTAGACTCTGTGCTGATCTCGCTTGAAAGGTTTTCCTTTAAGTCCTTTAGTTCAGAATATGCCTTGTCAGCCGTGATTTTCAGGCCTGATGACATGTTCTTCTCGAATCTTGAACTAACGTCGTCGATAAGCTTATGGTATTCTTTTCTTATTTTCTCTTTCTCTGAATCATTCTTCTTGATATAGTCGTTGAGGAGTTTGAGGTTTTGATCGATAGCTGCATCAAGGTCCTTTATCTTTTTCGAGTGGCCCTGCTCAAGCTGTTTTATTGATGCCTTTAGTGCTGTTTCTGACTTCTTGAGCTCTTTTGAAGAAGTATCTCCAAGGTATTTCACAGATTTTTCGATCTTGGATTTAAGCAAGCCCATGTCAGATTTCAGTTCTTGATTCAGTTTGCTGAAACTCTCGTTGTCGGATTTCTTGATTTTCGAGATCTCCTGACCAAGTTCATCCCTTTGCTCTCCAATCTTTTTCTGCAATGATTCCCTAAGAACAGATATCTCAGATACAAGCTGCTCAGATGTCTTCAGATCAAGATTGCTGATTGATTCTGTCAATTTCTCGAATGCAGAGTCTGTCTTTTTCACATTATCCTCAAACTCATTGTCAAGCTGATCAAGACTGTCTGAAAGCTTGTTCTGGACCTTTTTGGTCTCCTTTAATCTTTTTGAGAATTCAAGCAGGCTTTTGCTTATCCTCTTCTCCCGCGCCTCATTCTCCTGTGCAACTTTTGAATCGAGTCCTTTGAGAAGATCTTTTGTCGCATAAGCTTCCTTGATATCCTCGGTGACCTTGTTCATTTTCTGAAGCTCTTCAGAAAATCCCTCGGAGATCTCCAAGATATTCTTCTTCAAGGATTCCTCTGTTGCGTATGCTTTCATTATCTCATCCTGGATCTTCTTGATTGTTGCGAGTTCTGATGAGAATTTTCCGTTCATCACTTCAAGTTTCTTGTTCATACTCTCTTCAGTGGCGTAAGCATCTTTGATTTCCTTCTGGACATCCTTTATTTTCTTTAGTTCATCAGTATAGACAGAATTTAGGTTCTTGACTTTCTTGTTCAGATTTTCCTCGGTCGCATATGCGCTCATGATCTTTCTTTGTATCTCTTTGACTTTCCCGAACTCCTGATTTATCTCTGAATTCAGGGTTTCGAGCCTCTTGTTCATGATCTCCTCTTTCGCGTATGCATTTTTTATGTCTTCCTGTATAGACCTTATATTCTCGAGCTCAGAAAAGAAGTTACTTGAAATATCTGATATGTTTTCATTCAGGGATTTTTCAGTCGCATATTCTTTCTGTATCTTTTGCTGTATAGCCGATACTTCAGACACCTGGTTGAAGAACTGTTGTGAAAGTGCAGAGATCTGGTTCTGGATATTATCAAAATTCTTCTGCACGGATTCTCTTTCCTTGTAAAGATCCTCATTTGTTTTCTTGTGGTCATCCTTAAGCTTATTCAGGACCATGTTGACATCCTGGTTAAGCAGCTTATAGAGTTCAGAAGATTCAGACTTAAGCAGCCTCATGGTCTTGCCGGTCTTCTGCTCAAATTTTTTCTCGAGCGCAGCTTCCTTTCTGTCGAATGTCTCATGAAGCTTTTTGATTGTATCTTTTTGTTTTGCCTCAACCTCATCATGCCTGACATCGGTCTCAGACACAAGAGCTCTTATTGCTTTGTTCTCATCCATGACCTTCTTATAAAAAGCATTCATATTATTTTTCAAAGCCTGATCAGATTTCTTGACACTCATCGATACTTCAGACCGAAGCTTAGCGATCTCAGCTTTTATTGAGTCAACTTCGTTTTTCGTCTCATTTCTGATTCCTGAGATCTCATCCTTGAGAACCTTCTTTTCTACTTTATCTATTCTTTGGTTCAGGTTCTTTACCTCAGAAGAAAGGTCGCTATGCATATCAGATGATTTTTTTATAATGTCTTTTGACAGGGAGTTGAATTTTGCAGAAAGCATGTCAGTGATCTTCTTGTCCCTGTCATCGCTCTGTTTCTTGATATCGTTTATCTCTTCCTTTAGGCTGTTTTCGTTCTTCTGCACAGCTTTTTTGAGTTTGTTGAGATAGTCATAGACCTGGGAGACATAGTCTTTGATCTCCTTGTCCATAGCAGACCTTTCAGAATTAAGTGCTTTCTCCCGCTTTTTATCATTGCTTGCAATGAGTTTCTTGACTAGTTTCTGGTCCTGTAGATTCATTTTATCCCAATCAAAGACTCAGGGATTAACCCCTCTTTTTTTAAAAAACAACCACACTATTCTCAATAAGACTGTCTGCACATATATAAAAAGGTTTCTAATTTAAATAACAAGAAAGCAATTCAGAAAAGGTAAATTCTGGACCAAAATTACCTCATGCCTTGACAAATTTTATAGCCAAAGGATAGTCCCAGAGTTCATCCTGGTTCGCCTTCACTGCAGCAAGTATAGAGAACACGAGATTAAGTATACCCAATGCAAACATCGCCAGATAGCAGATTACAACAAACAGTATTCCAATCAGAATGACAGTAAGGATAAATGAAATGATCAGGAATATGAAGAGTGCAGCATAATAGATGGCAACACTTATCTGCCAGTTCAGTGCCTTTGCAGCATGTTTCTTCGCCTTCTCATCCTTCGTCGACAGGTATATGACAAGCGGCCCGATGAACCACGCGAATATGCCTAACACATGTGCAAGTATTGCAAGTGTCTTATCTTCCTGAGCCTTGGCCATATCGGATGGTTATATTACAGGATTTAAATGCTTTTCGGAAAAACTACGAAGATACATAGAACCCTTCGATCACCTCAAGCCTTCTTGCAAGGTCCTTGAGGTCCCGCACAAACGGCACAGCCTCAGGCCTGTGGGCAAAACCAGATACTTTGTAGAGCAGTCTGTCAATCTCCTTTCTCACGTTGTCTATCACGTTGTCTATGACCTTGACATCATAGTTATATCTAGCCTGATACTGTTTGATAAGCCCCAGGATTTTTTCTGCTTTTCTTGCCTGCCTGACATTGGATGAAACAGATATCTCCCGCATTTTCGCATTAAGCTCGCTGCATTTCCTCTTGTCAGCCTCAAGCTTTCTTAGGATATCCTTTATCTTCCTAAGATCAAGATGGAACCTGCGGATATCAGGAGCGACCTCGCGTCTCTCAGGCTCAGTCATCTCTTTTACATCCCGCTCTATGTCCTCAAGTTCCTCCTCGCTCTCTTTGAGTTCTTCAAGCGGACTTGGCTCATGCTTCTTGGTTTTCCTCTTGAATAAATCGAAGATGTTCCATTTCTTCTCGCCTTTTGGAACCTTGGATTTCCAGATCCACCTGATTATAAGAAGAAATATTACAAGAAGTATCCCTGCTGCAATTTGTGCATTTCTGTCATGCAGGATAAGATTGATGACATTTATCATTTAGAATATGTTACCCTTATTTACATACTTGAGTTTGGATATGATATGTTCCTCGATACCCCATTGTTCATGTATCGCCCGGGCAATCCGGTGAAGATGGTTGGCAAGCTGCTTGATCTCCTCTTGGTTCTTGATGACCATTTTTGATTGTACATTGGCCCTCACTTTCATGGAACCCAGAGCCTCGCCCATGTTCAGCATCTTGCCCAGCTCGACCTCAATCTGCTTGTTAATCTCTTCCTCTTCCAGAAGATCCTCGAGCAGTTTATCAGTCAGTTTTGCGACCTTATGGATATCCGATTGGATTATCTCATTTACATGGCTCAGTTTCTTATGCATCTCCATGACAATGGTGGCTTGTTTTCCACGGGGAATCTGCGAGTTGGCGCTGATCTCATCAATCACGTTCATAACAGCAATCTCTTTTTGCACAAGCTTAAGTATTACAGAGAGTTCTTTATGAACACCATCAATATCAGACTTTATCTTCTCCAGATCATGCTCCAGCTCAAACTCCTCTCCCTTAAGCTTATTCAGCTCATCCCTGATCTGCTGGATGATATCTTCTGATCTTTTTGCTCCTATGATGAACTGGTTGTACTTGCCCTCTTCTGCACCTTTCAGCCTTGGAAGAAGGGCGCTGATCAGCTGTTCTATCTCGACAAGCTTTGCATCATGTCCATGTATATCAAAATGACCGAACTCTATTTCTTTGAAATAACTCTTTACCTTATCAGAATAATGCTTTGACCATTTTTGTATGTCGCTTGATGCCATCCTATATTCAACCTAAACAAATCAACTATTTAAAGCTTTCTACAATCAAGGCTTTGTGTAAAAAGTGCGTCTGTGCCACGAGAATATATCTCTTTAGGCAATATTCTCAGTGGGACTAAGCAAACGAATGTTAGTATATAACGCGAAGCCAATTCACACTAGTGCGCTTGAGACGCAGTCAGGGCGTACCTCGGTGCTCTGCGACCCAAACTGTGAGCTTTGCTCACCGGTTTGGGAATTTATTCCCAAAACCGCAGGTAGTAATTTTTACACAAAGCCTACAATCAAAAAATATAAAAAACCTATTCACCAGAGCCAGGATCAACATGAAATGGATAATCTTCCTGTTTGTCGCGACCGGAATAATCGTCGGGTTCTTCGCTGTCGCGCTTCCATATATGAACGAGATCCAGGTCAAAAGACCGAAAACTGATCATGATGACCCTGGTGTCAAGACAGACGGAATCCGCTACATGCGTTATAAGATAACAGCAGAAAAGATCTGCAAGGACCTCATATCGCTTGAAATCTATGAAAAATGCAGCAATTCGACCAACTGCGACGAGACTTGCAGGACAGAAGGCTGTGAGTTCTTCGGATCAAGTTATGTCAGCTCAGATTTTCGCAACAACAACTGCTATTGCAACTGCTCAGAGAATGTCTATAAGAAAGTCCTTCCGCCGATCAAGAAGAAAAAATAAAGAAAAGGCAAACTTGGTTCTTTAGCTCAGCCTTTCATTGAGTATCTTGCTCATTTCATCAGCTGTTCTGTGGCCGATATAGATATCGCCGTCAATGACAAGTACAGGCACTCTTTCTATGGCAAGATCGCTTGCTGCCTTCATATCATCGATGATCTGGCTTTTCGCCTGCTCTGACTCAAGACACTCTGAAAACGAAGCTGGATCAAGTTCCAGCTCTGGCTCGCTCTCAGATATAGAATCGAACAGTTCGACAAGCCTGTCTTGGCTGATAGCTCCTTTGGACTCATAGGTCAGGAGCTTGTGATAGCGCCAGAAAACGTTCTGCTCTTTTGCGCATTCAAGTGCGATCATCGGCCTGACGCTCTCTTCATCAATAGGCAGGTACCTATAATTGATATTCACGTTTTCTATATAGGCAATCTTCAGAAGCTTGAGGTTTTCCTGCATTGCTCTTGCATGCTCACAGCTGTAGTCCATGAAGACATCCATGTTTACAACATCACTTGAATTGATTGTGACCTCAGTAGGAGCCTTGACTGCAGCCCCGGTGATTCCGAGTGTATCACGATATGAATATAATATCACCACGATTATTGCAAGGATCAGGAGATAAGTAGCCAAGTTGCTTGACTTTTGCTTTTTAGTCCTGGGTTTTGCAGTTGATACTCTTTTTTTTGAGGACTTCTTCTTGGATTTCTTGGATGTTTTCTTCTTGGCTTCTGCTTTTTTGCCAGTCTCCTTTTTATCTTTATCTGCTTTTTCTTCCGTGTCATCCTTTTTATTTTCATCAGCAGACGCATCTTCTTCGTCTATCTCTTCAGAATATATCACTTTCTCATAAGGCTTTTCTTCAGACTCCTCAACATCCTCTTCAGAAGATTCCTCTTTTTCATCAAGTATATCTTTTATGATTTCTTTAGTCTTGTCATCCCTGGACGTCTGCTCATCGATATCCTTGAGCTTCTGTTCTATCCTGTCTTTGCCTTTCTTATATTCCTTCTCGGTCATTATTCCAGCCTTGAAGGTTTTTGTAAGATGTTCTAATTCTCTTTGGAGTCTATCTCGCCTTTCATTCATGATAATCACACACCTATACAAATAACCCAAATTGAGTTAATTAATGCAATTACTAAAAAATGAATACCTTTATAAAATTTTCTATTAAGGATTAGCACTGAAACTCGTTTTCTAAGAACACAAATCTGAATTTTAACTTATTAATGGCCTATTCCCGCAAAAGGCTATTATGAAATCCTAGCCGTCTGTGCCATGAGAATATATATCTTTAGGAATTATTCTCAGTTGGGCTTTATGCCCAACCTCGCTGCTCTGCGGCGTAAACTGTGAGCTTTGCTCACCGGTTTGGGAATTCATTCCCAAAACCGTAGGTAACCATAACTCAACTTATTGAGTTCTGGGGATTGAAAATTCCAAAGAATTTTTAGGTAGGATTTAATAGTATACAGAAAAGGTACTTTCGGGACAGCGCCCCGCAAAGAAAAAATTTAAATAGCAGAATCATGAGATAGAAGAAGCATATCAAAATGGACAGGAAGCTGTTGCATGACAAGAAAGGATTCCCTGGAGCATTGATAGTGATATTGGTCATCTTTGCCCTGGCGATTATGGCAACAGCAGCAGTTTTTATTTTTGATCTGGATGATGCAGCAAAAAGATATCATGAAGATAATATTGCAAAACTTGGTCTGGATAAGATTTTCGGAAAAGAGAAGATATTCGACCAAAAAGCAGAGGAATTCGCCCTGCCGATTGAAAGCTCACAGGAATGCCAGGGCAATTATCAGGACATAAACACAAGTATAAAAAAAATTGAGGAATTCGCAAGCACCATAGGAAAAGATATCCCAAAATTCCAATTGGAAGAGTATTATATCCAGGAATGCGGCTCGCTTGGACTTGATTTCACAGAGTCTTTTGCCTCTAAGCATCATATAATGAAATTCTCTGAGCCAAATGAGACAAAAGAATGGTTCAGCCAGGAAAAGCAAAAGATTCAAAGCACGATGAACAGCACAGACAACGAGGCCATAAAAATAATTAAGGCAAGCAGAAAAGGTCAGGAATCATTTATATATTCGAGCAATAATGACTACACCATCGTTTTCAGGTATGGAAATACACTTCATAAGATAATGATCGAAAAAGAACCAACAGGTATAGATGGGGAGGAATCAATAATGACTGAGGTTCTATTATCCTATGCAGATATGGTCATCGAAAAGATGGATAAATTGTATAAAAAAAGCAAAAAAGACTGATTGATCTAAGAAATTATTTCAGCAGGATTGAAAAGATGAAAGATAAGCAAGAGCAGGAGCCAGAAGATTCTATAGACATTGAGAATAGGGAAAGATCATATACAGAAGGTATGAGGAAATACACCTACTTTATAGAGAATCTAATAGAGAACGAGGAAAATAATCTGACAGGTCTACTAGAGAGTTTCAAGAATACTTACGCATGGGTCAGAAAGCAGACTGCAAAAGTTGACGGGACAAAGCTCAAGGATGCAGCAATTAAGCAGCAGATACTTGAGAAATGCACGCAGTTGCGGACTGATGCAGAGAAGAACCTGGCGCTGCTTGAATCAATATCAAAATCAACCGATAATGAGAGATTGACTGATGACAAGAAAGCCCAGATAAAGATTAGGATGCGTAAGACCTATGAAAACCAAAAGGATCTGGATAAGATTGTCCACTATCCAAAAGACATCGCATCATTGATAAAAGAGGTCATCTCAAACATCCAAAAGGGCGAAAATCTTGCTCAAAAAGACATGGATATAGAGAACAAGACAAAGGAGCTTACAAAAAGATTTATAGAGCTGATAAAAAGAGTCCACCAAGAACTGGACAATATAATAGAGAGCATAACAAAAGGAAGTGACATCACATCGGTATTGGATGAGATGGAAAAGATAAGAAAGGACATAGATCAGGAAATCAAGAATTTCAGGAACCTCGATAAGCTTGAGAGGCTGCATCTGCAGGTTCTGCTCGAGATATTCAGGGACGAGGAGAAGACCCTGGAAGAGGAAAAAAGACTTGACAGGGCACAGTCTGAATTCGACCAAGAAGAAGGTTTCCAGACAGATCAGGATGGAACCATAATATTCAAACAACACTAAACTATAAAAACAATATTACTTTTCTTCTGAAGCATCATGAGATTTGCCCACCTTAGTGACTGCCATATAGGCTCCTGGAGAGAGCCCAGCCTAAAGCAGCTGATGCTCAGGGCATTTGAAAAAGCAATAAATACAAGCATAGAAAAGCAGGCTGATTTCATCCTCATATCAGGAGATCTGTTCAATAGTTCTCTTCCGAACATAGAGCACCTTGATTTCACAGTTAAGATACTAAAAGACCTAAAGGAAAGGGAGATACCAGTATACATGATCGCAGGTAGTCATGATTATTCACCTAGCGGAAAGACCATACTGGATGTTCTTGAGAATGCCGGCCTGATAATAAACGTGATGAAAGGCAGGGTAGAGGACGGCAGTTTCAGGCTGAGATTCAGCAAAGACAAGAAGACCGATGCACTGATAACAGGCATATCCGGACGCTCGGGCATGCTCGACAAATCATTCTATGCAGACCTGGACAGGAAAGCATTGGAATCACAGCAAGGAAAGAAGATATTCATGTTCCACATAGCATTGACCGAGCTTAAAACACCTGAGCTTGAGAAGATGGATTCAATGGATACATCACTTCTTCCGAGGGGTTTCGATTATTATGCAGGTGGGCATGTCCACATTGTGGCGAACAAGTCGATTGAAGGATACAGAAATATAACATATCCAGGTCCGACCTATCCAGTGAATTTCAGGGAACTCGAGCAGCTGAAATCTGGAGGATTCTATTTTTTCGATGGAAAAGAGCCTGAATTCATAGAGATAAAACTCAAGGAAGTCGTAACGATCAGAATTGACTGCTCGAAGATGAACCCTGAAAAAATCGAGGAGGCCATAAGAAGGGATCTTGGCCAAAATCATCTCAAGGATGCTATAGTACTGATCAGGCTCTCTGGAAAGATTGCCGATGGAAAGCTCTCAGACATTCCGTTCAGGGACATATTCCGGGAGATATATGAAAAAGGGGCCTATCATGTCATGAGAAACACTACATCTGTTCTGACCGAGGAACTGGAAGACATCGAACTAGGCAAAGGTTCGGATGCTGATACAGAAAAAGAGCTCATACAAAGATTCGCAGAAAGCTGGGATCAGGGTTCATTGACCTACGACCAGAAGAAGGAGCTCATTGAAGGTCTCTTCACTTCATTGTCTCAGGAAAAGGATGAGGATGAACGAAAGGACGAGTTTGAGACGAGGATAGTTAAAGAATCGAATTCTGTTTTGGATAGCGTGCTCAATCTTCAACGCTCACCAAACCAAGAGGAGTCATGAAAATATTTCAGTGATAAGCAGCCACAAGGTTGCTCTCTTTTGGTTTTTGCGGGGTGCCGAGCCTGTGGTGCCTTTTGGCAAGAGCCCTGAATATTACAGGAGACACTATGGTTGTGACGATGACCATGAAGACAATGGAGCTGAAAATCAGCTCAGATATGATCTGCTCGTGCAGCATAAGGGTCGAGATGATAAGAACAACTGCACCTCTTGTGTTCATGCCCCAGCCGGTCACATAGCCCTCTCTGAATTTTCCGCCGGATATTTTCGTCCCGATAATAGAGCCTAGAAGCTTCCCGATGATAGCGACAGACGTGATAAGAAAAGCGAAAACAATGGTAAGCGGGGATCTTGAGAAAACCGCAAAATCAATCTGAAGCCCGATCCAAAGAAAGAAGAAAGGAGCAAGAAAGCCAAAAGTCACCATCTCGATGACATCTGTAATCCGTCTTTCATTATATTTGTCGTGCCCAGAACCCCTAAGAAGCGTTTGCCTGATAAGCACGCCAGCAAATAATGCCCCTATTATCGATTCCAGCCCGAGTATGTTAGACACAGCTGCTAAAAAAAGGGTTATTGTTATTGAGACATAGAAAAGATCAACATTGCTGCCCTTCTTCTCGACATATTTCATGACTTTCGGGATAAAATAAGCACTCATGAAATATACAGTGATCACAAAATATATATTCACGATTACATTAAAGCCAGTGCTTGCGCTCTCAGGAAGAAAGAATGTAAACACTACAGACATTATCACCAGGCCGATCACATCGTCGATGATTCCGGCCTCAATAATGGTCTCACCGATCTTTGTTTTTATAAGTTTGAGGTTCTCTAGTATAGTGATTGATATCTCTTCAGCTGAAATGGACAGCAGGATTCCTACAACAAATGCTGTCAGAATCGGAGATACCTCCTCTTTTATGCCTTCTGTAAGGACATCCATCAGTGTCGCGGCGACACCTGACTGAAGAACAACTATGGTTAAAAGGAATGCAAACAAAAAAGTAACAATCAGGCCAGACAAAGATATGCTCAATGATTTTTTTGAGGTCTTCTTGAATTCAGAGAGATCTATCTTAAGACCTATGAAAAAAAGCATGAAAATGACTGCAATCTCCTTGAAAGTATCAACTATTTTATAGAACTGGGTTTTCTCTTCCAAAGAGACGCCAGAACCCGCCGGAAAGACGAGAAAACTGATAAAAGGAAGTCCCAGTAGCAGTCCAACAAGTATCGGAGACACCACTTTTGGAAGACCGACTTTCGCAAACGCCTCGCCCGCGATATAAGATGTAGCGAGGCAGATGAACAGCAGTAAAAATGTATCCATGCATAAACTCCTCTTTTTTTAGCGATTTTTAAAATAGCTGCATATAAAAATCTTTCTAATACGAAAAAATCGTCATTCATTTAGAAATAAGCTTCCTCAGGATATCCAGGACCTCTTTGGCTGAAGCAGTGCCTCTGCTTTTTCGCATCACCTGGCCCATCAGGAAGTTGATTGATTTCTCCTTTCCCGCAAGATAATCCCCGACAGCATCAGGATTCTCAGATATGGCCTCTTTAGCGTATTGCTCAAGCGAAGAGCTGTCTGACACCATGGAAAGATTATTTCGGTCCACATATTCACGGACATCAAAAGGCTCGATTATGAGCTTTTCGAGGATCTTGCGAGCTACATTCTCTGTAATCTGCTTCTTCTCGACAAGCTCAAGCAGCTGGGAGACATGGGATTCATCGACTTTCAAATCCACAAAATCCAGTTCATTGTAGTTCATGACCCTGACAAACTCTCTGCGCAGCCACTTTGCTGCAAGATTAGGGTCTACTTTCCTTGCGACCTTCTCGAAAATCTCAGACAGCTTCATCTCAGCTGCAAGTATTTCAGCATCCTCTTTAGGAATCCCAAATTCAGAAGCGAACCTCTTGGACTTCTCACGTGCAAGCTCAGGGATGCCGGCTCTCACATCATTTATGAGCTCTTCAGAAAGGACTGTCTTGGTCAGGTCAGGATCAAGTATATAAGCATAATCATCTTCGCTCTCTTTAGTCCGAAGGCTCCTTGTTGCTTCAGAATCAGAATCCCATGACCTGGTCTCGATCTCTATCTTCTGTCCTTCTTTCACCGCCTTCTTCTGGCGGGCGATCTCATATTCGATTGCCTTTTCTATTTCCCGAAAGCCGGTGATGTTTTTTACCTCGACCCTGGTATAGTCGCTTTCTCTGACACTGACATTCACGTCAGCCTTGATTATGCCATTTCGAAGATCGAATATCTCAAGATATTCAAGTATAGATATCAATTGCTTCATGAAATCTCTTGCTTCATCTGAAGATGCTATGTCCGGCTCAGTCACGACCTCGCATAAAGGATTCCCAGACCTGTTATAGTCGACTAGGACATAAGACGAAGAATGCATGCCTGCTGGATGCACAAGAGCAGCAGGGTCTTCTTCCATGTGTATTCTCTTAAGCCTTATTTTCTTGCCGGATGCAAGAGCGATCTCTCCGCCCAACCCAAGCGGTATCTCATACTGCGTGATCTGGTAGTTCTTTGCCATGTCTGGATAGAAGTACGATTTTCTGGAAAATATCAGCTCCTTAGCAATCTCGCAGTTTGTAGCAAGCGCAAGCTTCAGCGCAAACGTCACTGCCTGCCTGTTCAGGACCGGCTTTGAGCCAGGATGTCCCAAGCACACAGGACAGCATCTGCTGTTCGGGACGTCAGTTCCGCTTGTAGGGCAACTGCAGAAAAGCTTTGTCTTTGTGTCAAGCTGGACATGTATCTCAAGTCCGACAACGATATCTGTATCGAATTCTGCCATGATGAAGAACTAGAAACATAAGTCATTTAAATTTTTTTGCTAATCTAAAAAACGCATCTAAATTCCAGGATTGAAAAGAAAAAATGGAGGAAAAGACCTCCATCCTACTGAAATAGCGAGGAGTGGATTTGAACCACCGACCTCCGGGTTTCACAGACTAAATAGCCCTATGAGCCCGACGGGCACTCCTGACTGCCCTACCTCGCTATATAGGACCAAGAAAATGCGGCCATTTATAAATATTACCCATCTAAGAAGAATTCTACCAAAAAATATTTATATCCTGCTAAAGATGCTTATAGCTATCTAAAAAGAGGTAGAATAAATTGAATGATAAGGAGGTATTCGATTTTATCACGCTCCAGAGAAAGACAGGAGCGCCTGATGAGAAGATCAAGGAGTTTCTCAAGGAACAGGGAATGTCTGGCCCAGACATAGACAAGTCTTTGGAACTCGTAGACAATATGCAGGATGAAAAGCTGGTCCAGGAAGCCAGAAAGATAGAAGCGCCCAAGGGACAAGAGCAGCCCAGGATAAAGACAGCCAAATACTGGATAATATTCCTTATCATGATAATTCTCCTTGGTGTGACCGGCCTGATCTATCTTTTTTTCGGACCAAGATGATCAGATCCAGTTCAGAAAAAAAGCAGTATAACTGTAGTTCTTAAAGATTGTATAAATTCTTCGACCTTTTTTGTATATGACGATTCTGTCATGCAGAAATTCGCAGCTATCACCTTGCTTGAATTTAATCAAGATATCCATGTAGAAGAGCAAAAAATACCGCTTTTTGCGAAAATCAGGAGAAAAGTTCGAAAAACTCAAGATTGATTGATAATCGATCCGTCGCTCACGGACTTTTCCATCGAATATTATATACCTGAAATAATCAAAATAAAGTACAGGCATCCTCAAAAGCCTCTTTATAAGTTGAGCCTTGTCAGGATAAGCTCTCAGGTATGATTCCCTGGCCAGAAAAGACAGTTCTCTTGTCTTCTTGCAGGAGAATGAGCATGGAAAATGGAAAAATGTCCTGAATGGTGTGATGAAATTCAGGAAATGGTCTGGAAAACCTTTAGATTCATAGAACACCCTGTTCTTCCAGGGAATCCTATTCTTGTCCCCGAGGGACTTGATATAAAAATCAATGCAGCAGGATGGATACTCAAACAACTCGCCAAGTTTTCTGGCAACTGCACACTTGTCATCCAGATCAGCATTTTCATATTTTTCTTCCAGGCTAATTGCACGATCAATGAGTTTCTCTTCTTTTGAGATATATATATTGAAATACTTTCTGGAACTTTGGTTTCTGATGTGATGGAGCTCATCATACCCGAAACCATTTCCAGGCTTCACAAGAATTCCCATCTCAGAAGCTGCTTCTCTGATAATCTTGATTCTTTTTTCATCAACCCCTTCCATGACAACAATCTTTCGGATATTGTCTTTGACCATCAACAGATGCATGTCTAGTTCATTCAGAATGATATGTTTATCAGTAATCGAAAAATCCCTGAATTTTCTAAGATCAAAATCTATCTGCGTGATAAGTCCTGTGCTTCTTCGATGTTTTGAAATCGCAGAAGAAAAATTCCCGCATGAAAGATCCTTTTCGCAATCCGAATCAAGGTCCACAAAATCCATGTTCTTTTTCTTGACAACCTGGTTTATATCATCCAAATCAGATGATAGGACAGGGAAGAGCTCACCAGTACCATATCTTGCCACATAGGCATTTGAAGGTCTGCATGATCTGGCATACAGGCATTCTTTGCATTTAGGGATTCTGTTCGGTTTGGAATCTGGAAAACTAATGTTATCGTCATACACCAGGCACCGAGGGATATCCTTAAGAGTATAAGGAATAGAATGCTCTTTACAGGATTCGATTGCACTGATAATGATCGGAAGCCTGTCTGTGATCTTTCCAGGTCTACTAAGATCCCAATAGAGCATGATATCAGGATGATTTTCCAGATCCCTAAGTTCGTTCTTTTTCAGGCTGTTCAGACATATATCCATGACAATCTCCATTCATCAGTATTACATCAACCTATAAATGATTTTAGAAAAAAGTCCTGGTTCTGCGGCTTAGTCAGAATCAAGGTGCTAATCATCTTCCAGGCCAAAAAGGATTTGCGAAGCTATACGATTGCTTGCACGTCATGTCACGAATT
>CAYMIF010000026.1:0-29750 GCA_964390375.1 uncultured Methanosarcinales archaeon | reverse complement strand
ATCTTTAAAAATTGTTTTTTTTGAAAAAGTTATTTTATTTCTACGTATTATGTTTTTATAATATTTTACATTCTTAGATGCATAATTTATTAATTCATATAATTTTTCAGCTTGTTTTTTTTTATTATCTTCAAAATCCTTCCATTGTGCTTTTTTAAATTGTTTATAATAATAATCCTCCCCATTTCTTTTATAAATCAGATTATATAATGGATAATATATAAACCTAGCGATTATTGATTTTATCATTTTTTTAGTAGGTTAATGAAAAGGGACTCGTACTTAGGGATAATTTTATTAACTGAATGATTATTATTAAAATAGGCCTTACAATTGGAACTAAATTTATTATATAATTTTTTATTGTTTAATAATAAATTTATCGAATTAATAAAATTCTTCTTATCTTTACAATGATATCCTAAATTATAATTAGTAATAATTTCAGATGGATTGACCGAAGAAATAACGGGTATGCCTCTTGAAAACGCTTGTAAAAAAGTATTGGGAAAACCTTCAGATTTTGAAGTATTGATTAATAATAATGCCTTATCAAAAAAACAATCAATTTTTTTATATGGAACTAAACCGATTATTTTTAAATTATTATTACGTTTCATATTTAAAATTTTCGTAAATAAATTTTTATTTTCTGGAGGCCCTATTAACTGAAATTTCATATTATTAAAAAAAAGAGAAAGATAAATAAAAAGGTCTGGCCTTTTCATATCAATGATCCTCCCAACCCATATTATATCTTCTTTTTTATTTTTTTTTTCTTTTTTACGCAATTTGTAAGTGCTATTTATTAATATTGAGCTAATTTTATAATTTTTTTTGAACATTTTTTTTTGATATTCATTTTGAACTATTATCATATCTGAATTCTTTATACCATAATGATAAAGAAATGTATCTCTAAGTAAAGCAATGATATTATTTCTTTTAAAAGGAAATTTCTTAGTATTATTATCATGAGCTGCAGAAAATATGAATTTTTTATTATTTTTTTTGCAAAAATAAGCAACAATTCCTGTATAAAAAGATGATTTTCTCTGATAATAAATATTTGCATTTATTTTTTTTAATATCTTGTATAATAAAAAAGGAAAGATAAAAGAGTTTTTAATAAAATTATTTTTATTTTTACTTGACATTTTATATATTTTTATATTCTTTCCTACTTTTACTAATGAATCTTGGCCATAATCTAGAGTAACAACAGAAATGTCATATCCTTTATTATCAAGCTCTTTTATTAAAATATTTTGTTGAACTTCTGCACCACCAATGAGATTAATATCTTGATGATTAGTTAAAAGAGGATAAATTAACGGACTAATAAAACATATTTTTTTCATTTTGATAAAATGTTTGGAGATTTTTTTTTAAAGATTCTCAAATCTTTTAAAATAAAGGTAATAATAAAAACTTTTAATATAGATTGGAACACACAAGCAATTAAGGTACCATAAGCAGCCCCTAAAATACCAAATCTTGGAACTAGCAAAAAATCAGCTATAATATTAGTTATTGCCATTATAATATTTGTAAATTGTTGAGATTTAATGTAATCAAATGAATTGATTATAGGTGAAAAGCATGTTGAAAAAAAATAAAAAACACTAGCTATTAGTAAAATATTTAATGGTGAAACCGCATTTATATATTCCTTTGAGAACAATATAGGAATTAAATATTTCGTTAAAGATACCATGATTATAATTAATAAAGTCCATAATAAAGTAAAAATAGGAATACTTTTTAAATATTTTTTAATTAAATCATATCTCTTTTTAATACGGTACTCAACCATAAGTGGCATGAATAGGGTATTAATTATAAAAATAAATACTATTAAAGTTTTAAAACCTTGATAAGCAACATTATAAACTCCAACATCATCTAATGAAAGAAATTGTTTAATGACTATCAAGTCAATATAATTTATTATATATATACCTGAAAACCCATAGATTTGAGGCCAACTATAAGTATATATACTTTTTAACATATTTTTGTCAAATTTATAAGGCAATATCAAAGAATAATCAAATTTAATTGAAAAAAAAACTAGCGACAAGAAAAAACTAACATTTAGAATGGTAAATATTAAAAAAAGATTGGACTTCTGAAAGAAAAAAAAAATTAAGATTAAACCCAATAAATAAAAAAATTTCTGTAAAGATAATATATAGGCAGAGATATTAAATTTATCTATACTTTGAAATATGCGGATTATAGAATTAATAAAGATGTTTAAAAGAAATAAAACGATTAAAAAAACAATAAAAAAATTATTTAAAGACAAATAGTTAGTAACATTTTTTGAAAAAAGAAAAAGCAATGAAATTGATAAAATTGAAATAGGTAGGACAATATAAAGACGTGCCCAAAAGGACTTATTAATCTTTTTCTTTTTTATATACTCCTCTCTTCCGAATCTTACTATAGATGATTCTGACCAATTTACTGAAAGAACTAATAATAGATTTACAATCATAAAAACTAATGAATATTTTCCCATTTCTTGTTTTGAAAGTATTCTAGAAAGAATCATAAAATTAAATAAAGTAATAAAAGTTGTAATTAATTTACCCAAAAACAAATGTGACCCACTATTAAACAATCGTTTAAATTCCATTTTTATTCAACCGAATAATTAAACACCATTCATGAGTAGCGAAACTAGCAGCAATTTAAAAAGGTTCTTATTAGGAAGCATTTTTCCAACGAATAAAATTTGAGAGGAGATTTTCCATATCGATATTACCATCCTTCCATAGTGAAATAAGTGAATAAAATTCATCATCATCTATTATACCATTTGAATTTTTATCAGTTATTAGAATCTTTGAATGTATTCTGCAATCCATTTTATTTGGGAAAATTGAAACATTATAATTATCTGAAACAAAGAAATATTCATGATCATAGTAGCTAAAGTTCAATTCTGGAGGTAATATCACATTGTATGGTTGGATAGCTACGACAAATTCCTTTACAGTTTTTTTATCACTAATTAATTTTAAATTTTTTGAATCAAAGCAATAATTATTAAAGCTACTATATTGATGGCAATTTAAATAATTATCAATTTTCATTTTATTTTTATGGGGAGAAAAATCAGTAATTACCATTCCAATATTATTATTTGAATATAAAATTTCATCTTCACTGACAATGGTCTTCCCATAATTGAATGTATGTAAGTTCCAAATAATATTTTGTTTAAAATAAGTTTCAATTTCATCAATTATTATAATCAATTCTTTGTTAACAAAATATATATGACGGAAATATTTATTTATTTGGTTGTTTTTTTTATAAACACGTTTTAAGTCAATTGTAAAGGATTCACAATTGTTATTTATTTTTTTTGAAATTATTTTGACTTTACCTCTTTGCGCAATAAATTCAGAATAATTGAACCATACTGCTCCCTCTCCAAGTTGTCCAGATTTATTAAATAAAACCAAGTTATGATTCTTGGATAATTTTTTATATGAATAACCATTATCTATTACTAATTTTTCTCCAAAACCGTTAACTACAAAAGAACCTATATCTGGGTGTACATGACTAGATCCTATATCATAATCATAATTTTGCTGTGCATTATAACCAATAGGTGGACCTGCTTTAAAGAATAATTGAAGGGAATCATCATTCCAATTACTCCGTGAAATATATAAACCTAAATCAGAAAAAAAAACTTGCAGGGATAAGTCTTCTGGAGATTTTGGCTTAACATTGTGATTATAAAAAATCAAAGTAAAACAATTTGAATTAGAATTTTCATCAGGGTTATCAGAAACTTGATTAATTTTATTTGCAAGCCATTGAGAATGACCATCTTGGAATTTATCACCTAAGAAATATAAAATATAATCAGGACCGTAATAATCATGTTCTGAGGAATCTGCAAATTTTATGAAACTTTTAAAATCAGGAGTACTCGCATATAACCTAAATTTAGAAGTATTTTGAAACCAAGGGTTCGATAAATACCGTTTTTCAGTATAAATCTGTTCTTCCAATGCAAAATATTTTATCAGACTACTTGCAGCATATGACCAATAAGCAACACCTTCATGATATGAACCATCAGGAGGTAAAGCTTCAAGAACATTAGCGAAATTCTCATAAGAATCTTGAATATAATTATCTGCACTTATATCAAATTCATAAATAGAGATTCCTGCCGAAAAAATACCCAAAGTATTCACATGATTATGGTTTTGCAAAAAATTATTAGCCCACCACTTAGTATTACAGGTTTCTTCTTCCATTAAACAATCATGAAGAAGCGCAACTTGAACACTTATTTTTTTTCTGTACCTTATTCTTTCAGAATCTGAGAAGTTATTATATAACCAATCGTAAGCTACAGACATACCAAACAAGATATGAGATGCACCTAAGTCTTCATTTGTACCCCAGTCATCATATTCAGATAATGCGTTCATCCATTTCTTTGATGCCTGAAGATATTTATTATCATTAGTTAATAAAAAAGTTAATGCTAAATCAGGCAGCATATTTCCATACTTACGAATATCCCCATCATACATAAGAGAAAATTCTTCATTTGTTTTAGGGGTTTCATCAAGATAATAGTCAGCTTTTTGTTTCATTTCAGAAAAAAAAGTCGCGTAAGGTTCTTCTTCAATGGAATCTTTTAATTCTTTCAAAAATTCAGAATCCAGATACATCCGCGGATGATCCTCTTTTATGTTGTAAGGCAGTGCATAAGAGAAATCAGATAAAGATAATATAGAAAAAAATGCCATTAATACAACTATCAGCAGTATAAAAAATACTCCTTTCCTCATACCCTCCCAAGTTTCATCCGCTATTTATAAGCATTGTGATTATAGATTATAGCCCTTCTCGTGACATCACACCCCACCAACTGCCACCGCACTCAACCCTAACCCATCTCCCCACCCCCCATCTCCCCAACAACCACCCCCTCACATTCTCACCCCCACTCAGTAGTAACGCAACCGCAACATTTATAAACATCCCCCTTCTCACTGTCTTCATCATGCACAGTCAGCCATTAACATTCCGTCAGTACATCGATCATGAGATAGATGGACATCCGAACTTCCAGCTGTTGTGGCAGAGCATAGACTTTGGCAAGAGCAGGCTTGCGCCGGATGCAGATGTGGCAGCAGGCATCGACAGGCAGGCCCTGGCGCAGGAGCTGCATGACCAGCACAGGGCGATGATCATGTCTGGTCCAGGCTACAGCCGCAATGACTACAATAACTGGGACCATGTCCTGGATTTCTTTGCAAAGACCGACGACAACATCCCAAATATTCTCAGGGATCCTCTGAGCGAGCATTTCAGGAGGCATGTCCAGGAGGCAGACCTCGGCATGAGGATGGCAGCAATAGTGCAGGAGAACATCCCTGACATACCAGGCATGGGATCCATAGCAGACAGTATCTATGCCACAGCAGGCCAGACAATGGCATATGTCATGGCGAGCCAGGAGGATTATGAGGCAGCCCTGTATTTTCTTGCGCCCACTCTCAGCCTGATAGACGACGGTCTTTGCCCGCACCAGCGTGATGAGGCCCTGGTGACAAGGGCAGACAAGGAAGAGGCAGTAAGCGACCTCCGCGAATGGAATCACACAAGCTTCTATCCCAGCCACGGCATAGGCGAGCGGATCAATGTCCTGAGGTTTCAGCAGAAACTGGAAGAGCTGGCATGCTATGATCCAGGCATGGTTGACATGGAATATTCAGGAGAGCCCGGCAGTCTTGCCAGGACATGGCACGACGCGGTCCTGACTGAAGAGTTCGGCCAGGCCATGGATGCCAGAAATGCTCTAAGAGAGCAGATAGAGAACCCACTAAGAGAGCTGGGAGCAGATATCCAGGTCTACACAGCAGCCAGGCTCCTGGCCATGCACATACTAACAGACATCCCGGATGTCGCAAGAGAGCAGGACAGGTTCTATTTCCACTCACCAGACACGGTTCTGAGGGTGTCCAGGCATCCAGGCAGGGACATGCTCTCAGTGTTCTGCGCAGGGCGCTATCACCAGCAGGTCGAGAGCGTGCTGCACCAGGACCGCTATTCCCTGGTCTTTCCGCGGTTCGGGTGGAAAGTGACAACATATTGAAGATAATAGTCGCCTACAAGAAAAACACATGTCAGGAGCTGATCCTGGGCTTGCTTTTTCTTAATGGAGAAGGATCTATCAGAAATATGATATCATCAAGCGACACAGCTTAATTCTGAATTTGGCAATGATCCATGGATTGGATTAGGCATGATGATCGGATTTTTCTCGATAAGTTGATTTCTGATCTTAATCTGGAATACCAATCTGATCTCAATTTTGGTAATTGGTTTTCCATTCTCTGTCATTTATTCGGTTTTGGTATTAAACTCCCAGTTTGGTATATCTCTTAGTTTAATTCTGCTTAATCTTAAGAATTCAGATGCTTCAAATATTTGAATGCCGACGATAAAACCTTTTTTATCTATGTCAATGATAAGATTATCAAATTCAAATGATTTTTCATATTCTCTATTTTTTGTTTTAAAGAATAAAATATCATGCTTGTAATCATAATCAACTTCTCCTTTCCATTTTTTTTTCGTTATAGTATTATTCATTTTAAGATTCGATTCTGTGGCCTTTTACCATAGGTAGAGGTTAAAGCCAAAAGATACATAAATTTTTCTACAAATAGGCCATTATAAGCCAAGGCAACGTGAAAAAGTTATATTTCTCTGCAGTCTCGCTCACACCAGTGCTTCCTCAGAATAATAATCCCGCAGATACATAATAACGCCTTCTGCCAGGCAATACCCGCATACGCCTGCTGCATGCAAAAAGTCCATGCACATACTAACAGACATCCCGGATGTCGCAAGAGAGCAGGACAGGTTCTATTTCCACTCACCAGACACGGTTCTGAGGGTGTCCAGGCATCCAGGCAGGGACATGCTCTCAGTGTTCTGCGCAGGGCGCTATCACCAGCAGGTCGAGAGCGTGCTGCACCAGGACCGCTATTCCCTGGTCTTTCCGCGGTTCGGGTGGAAAGTGACAACATATTGAAGATAATAGTGTCATTCTCAGGAAGAGCTATCAGCATTCATTTGGATATTTTTCTGATTCAAGCAGAAATATCCAAAGATATGAGATTTAATTACCAAAATCCGGCTGCTTCAGGCCCATTAAGAATAACCGTCACAGCACCGAGAGTCCAGGACCATTTTCGATTCCAGGTTACACAACTGTTGCCGTGAACTGTTGAGAAAATCTCAAGACTTGTAGATCCATCCTGCCCAGGTCCTCTTTTTCCAGTCAGATGAACTCATGCTCCTTGTATCTTATGAGCAGGTCAATCATTCCCTGGTCAAGGAATCTGGACAGGTCTATTTCCCTGGCATGTATCACATTGCCATGACCATGCTGGATTTTCTGGCTGACACCATATCTCACTGCGACTGATCCTGATCCCTCAGGGACAAGAAAAGAAAGCAGCTTGATTCCTTTCTCTGCTGTCTCTTTCTCAAGCCAGTTCTCAAGCTTTTTTTTCAGGCTGAACAGTTCATCATCATACTTTGGATTTTTGGAGTATATGGTCTTGGCAAGTTCGTTTAGGTTTATTATGCTTCGCAGTTTCTTCTTGGTCTTCCTGGAGTAATACTCATAGTCTGTCTTGCTGATAGGCCTGTCTTCGAGTATGCTTCTTATGATGGTCTTCTCTTTCCTGGTAAAGATCTGGGACAGATGATACTGCAGGTCCCTTTCTGCAAAAATCTTCTGCTGATCAAGGAACGATGGCGGCTTTTGCTGGTTTCTCAGCTGTAGTTCGAATTCATCCCTGAATTCTTTGTAATCGATGTTTCGCGCCTCCATGCAGTCTTCTTCTTTCTCTTTGTCAAGACCTGCGTATCTTGGTACATGCTGTTCTATTTTTCTTTCTGAGAATATTCTGCTGGTGATCGACAGGATGGAGCAAAACAGCTCCTGACAAGAGGTCTTTGTGTATACCTCATGGATATCTGGTTTATATTTGTACAGCAGGAAAGGGATAGCTTTTAGGTACCTGATGTTCTTTGTTTTTAGTATATCGACTATGAGTTTCTC
This sequence comes from uncultured Methanosarcinales archaeon, assembly GCA_964390375.1. GTDB lineage: Archaea > Nanobdellota > Nanobdellia > Woesearchaeales > DSVV01 > CAYMIF01. The sequence continues at coordinate 21,622 of CAYMIF010000026.1, read as the reverse complement.
AGTCTGTATTCGGTCTCCCAACATCCTGTATCCGGCATCCTTTAGCTTTTGTTCTATTGCAGATTCCATTTTTTTACATCTTCAATTATTCTTTTATCGATAATGATACCCCAATCCCTGAATTTCAATTCGATCATGTCAAGCAATTTTTGTCTTGCATCCTTTACAACCGATGATTCCATGGTTTGCTGGTATCTGCTGACGAGTTCTTCCAAATCTATCTTTTCATTCTCAAAAATTGATCTTATATCTTCGAAATCCCGTGGGTCACCTCTGGCTAATTTACTGATGATTATATCATAAAGGTGCAGGGTGTAGAGATTGATCTTCCCGAACCTCCTGATGAACCTGGATTTCTCTGTACAATCAGGCAAAAGATCAGTCCCCAAAAGATTTGAGCCATAAAACAGGTCAAATGCCAGCCCTTCCTGGGTGAACCACCTGTTGCCTTGATTTTCAAATCCTAAATCACTGAATATCCTGCAAATATAACCATGATCATCCGCTGATTCAATATTGATATCTATGTCCATTGTGGACCTCTTGATGCCAAGAATTGTGAGAGCTGTTCCACCCAGAGCATATAGATCCACTTCTCGGTCTATATATTTTGATATGGATTCCAGTAATGCATACAGTTCATCTGCGTTTATTTCCCTTCGATTGTGAGGCATTGTTACTGGAAATACTAACAAATATATAAATATTACTATTTTTGTATGAATAAATACAAAAATTGTATAAAATAAAGAAAAAACACAACAACCCAAAATCCCTGCTCACACCAGTGCTTCCTCAGAATAATAATCCCGCAGGTACATAATAACGCCTTCTGCCAGGCAATACCCGCATACGCCTGCTGCATGCAAGAAAAGGTCCATGCTCTGGCTGTGCCGATAATCAAGCAACATCTGCGCAAGCTCGATCATAAGCCCTACAAGAAGCCCTGCGGCAGCAGAATAAAGATATGCATGCCTTGACCTAAAAGCGCGAAAAGCCCTGCAAAAAAGGAATCCAAGCACTAAAAACCCGGCCACATGCAGTATAGTGTCATCAAGAATCCCTGCAGCTGAATAAACATCACCCAAAAGATCTGCAGGAACAAGCGAAAAAGCGACTATTGCCAAAACATATGCGACAGCCAGGCCTGAGAATATCTTGGCTCTCATTCTCAGTCAAAGAAATTGTATACTACGCCGATTATGTTGGCCTTGACCTTGTCCAGCGCCCCTTTTGCTTTCTGCGCATTCTCGCGCCTGGTCTTGTTCGCACGAAGCACCATGAGAACGCCCTCTGTATTTGCTGCCATGAACCTGGTCTCTGAGACCTCAAGCGAGCTGTTGTCGAATATCACTGCCTCATAGTCCATCTTCTTCAGCTTTGCGCAGATATCCTTCATCTTGTTCGAGCTCAGGAGCTCTGAAGGCGAGCTGTTGGGCTCTCCTGCAGGGATAAAATGCAGATGGTCAAGCTCTGTCTTGGATATGGCCTTTTCCAGCGCCTCGTTCCCGAGGATCACGTCAGTCAGCCCTTTTGCTCCTTTCTTGATCTTGAATACATATTTGAGCATAGGCTCACGGATGTTCGCATCGACCAGGAGCACCTTTATCTTGTTCTGCGCCAATGACACGGCAAGGTTTGCAGCAGTCGTGGTCTTCCCATCCTTTTCCTGCGGCGACACGACTGATATCAGCTTGATCTTCTTGTCATGAAGATAGAACATTAGATTGGTCCGAAGCATCCTTATGCTCTCTGAGAACCTGCTCTCAGGCCTTCTGTACTGCACGATATAGGTATTCTTCACCCTTTTGCCGGCTTTTGGGATAGTGCCCATGACAATAGGCCCGAAATCCTTCTCAATATCTTTTAGGCTCCTGTAGTTGTCTTTTGCATATTCCTTGAGAAACGCTGCACCCACTCCTGCGATCAGTCCCAGGAATATCCCGATCAGAAGATTCAGCACGATCCTTGGCCGGACAGGGAACATAGGAAGCTCAGACAGCTCGATTATCCTGATGTTGCTCGAAGGCTCTGTGGATAGTATGCTTTCCTCTTCCTTTCTTTTCAGAAGATAGTCATAGAGTTCGATCTTCACAGCCTGCATCTGCTCAAGGCTTGACTGCTGTGCCTGCTGTTCAGCAGTCTTGTTCTCTATTGCCTCATAGCTGAGGATCTGAGTCTCAAGAGCATCGATCTCCTGCTTGAAATCTTCAAGCCTGGTACTCAGAAGTGTCACGATCCTCTCAGAGTCTGCCTTCTTCTGCTCAAGATTGTATTCATAGTATAGTTCAGCGATCGAGTTTGCAGACTCCTGCGCGATCCTGCGGTTGGTCGACAGGACCTTGATCTCGATTATGTTAGTCTGCTGTATCGGAGTGATGCTAATGTCAGTATATGCTATCTTTGGATCTGCTGCCACAGCCTGCGGGATTATCGTCCTCTCGATGATCTCTGTCTCTGTCTCGATATCATACCTGGCCATCTGCTGCTGGTAGAGTATAGGGTCGACATTGACAGAAGACACGTATACTGATGCCTTGGCCTCGTAGACTGTCGGCGAGAAAGCATTGTAGGCGATAGCTGCACCCACGCATATTATAAATATCAGGACAACAAGTCCCAGGTTCTTGCGCACCATCTGATAATAGTCAGAAAACTCAAGTTCTTCTTCCATGCAACCAGTATTTCATGAGGTATATTTAAATGTTATGGATTTTTTAAGACGAAAACGAATCAGCAGCAGAATGGGAGCATTCCGTATTCCTGTGGATGATGTGTATATTGAACAATAATATTTGAATATCGAGATGGATATCCATACAACTGGGCTGATTCAGGAGATCGACAAGAATGATTTCTTGGAATTACTCAAAGACAAAGAGATCGTGATATCAAAATGTCTATTGAGCTTCAGAATTTTGCAATATACATCGATAAAGAGGATTTTGTGACAGACATCAGGATATCTGATGTCTCAAAGGTCTTCGGACTGAAAAAAAATGCTCTTTCGGAATATGATCTGTGGTAAGTTCAACGCGACAATAAGGGACAATATTGTCTCTGTGAGGCTGAACTTTGCCGGAAAGCTGAGGAACAGGCTTATGCCTGTCTTTGAAAAAAAGAGAAATTCACGCAGCAGGTCTCCGCTCCGATAGATCCTAAATTGCATATAAGCGATTCAGAATCGGCTATCCCAAAGATTGAGGCATCATGAATTATCCATGACCCTGGCCGCAGGCCCAGACCATCTGCCCTTTTTAGCTAACCACAGTAAATAATCACTCCAAAGTGATGAACAAACAAAAAATTTATAAATAACCCTGTATGAACCCACGCCATGCACCTCGTAAAGGAAAATTTCACAGGATTTGTATATCATCATGCAGACCAGGCAGATTTCTACAGCCTCTGGCAGAGCGCAGATTTTTGGCAGGACGCTCTTTCTCCGGATCAGGAAGCTTTCAGGCAGGCAAACGCTTATGTGCTTTCAGAAGAGATTGCGCAGCAGCATCAGGCCATGATCAGGTCAGGCCCTGGAGCAACCGCATTCGCTGAATATAATTGGGACAGGCTTATCGAATCCTATCTGAATAATCCTGGGAACGAGCTGATTGTCGGGTTAGAGAACAGGGCGTTCAACGACCATCTCATCGAGACAGATCTCGGCCTGCGCATGATAAATTTTCTGGAAGACTACGACCAGGACATCCCTGAGTTCCCGATCCTTGCAAATGACATCCGGGCAACTGGCAACCTCACGCTGGCCTATGCCATGGCGGGAACGAAAAACTTCCAGGCAGCATACCGATACCTTCAGGATACTGTCGATTTCATACATGAAAATTCCTATGAGACCCTAAATCCATGGGAAGAAGTCCACTTTTCTGACGATTCCATGCAAAATCAAGGACAGCAGTCATTCTACGATACCCACGGCATAGGTCTGGCAAAGGTGGTGCTTCGGTTCAATGAATTCCTGAGATATGAGGCTGAAAACCGCCCTGGACAGGTCGATCTATCCTATCAGGGAGAGCAGCTTTCCCTGGCAAGGAAAAAGACGGATTGCCTCAAGGCAGAAGACTATCAGGCAGCAGCCGCGTTTCAGCGAATTGTCCACGAACACATCGATGCCCCTCTGAAGAGCCAGACAGACGACATCCAGATATTTACAGCCGGAAAACTGCTTGCCATGTATCTAATAGAAGGATTGCCAAATATAGACTACCATCCAAAAGATCGCATTTTCTATATATCCGGAAATAACACCACAGTCAACCTTGCAAGAGAGAGGATCACTGGATGCATCTCAGTCACCTGCCCAGCAGAATATGTCCCTAAGGTGGAGAGCGTGCTTCACAAGAACCGCTATTCGATGGTATTCCCCAGGTTCTACTGGGATATAGAGGACATCGACCCTCCGAAGCCAAAGCCCAGATATCGAAAAAGATGGATGAAAAAAAAAGACCTATAAGATAAAAAGACCAGACACAGCCAAAACGACCATACTGCCTTGCTTCACTCCCCGAACTCGATCTCAGACAGTTTCTTCATGTAGGAATGCCGCTCCTTTGCATGCTCTTCAGCAAGCCTGAATAGCTCTTCTGCCTCATCCGGATTTGTGATCTTCAGCGACGAATACCTCTTGTTGCTCATCAGGTAGTCCTTGAACGGTATCGACGGATCCGGTGACTCGAAGATGAACGGGTTCTTCTTCTCCTTTGACAGCTCAGGATTGTACCTGAACAGCGGCCAGTAGCCAGAGTCTACAGCCTTCTTTCCGACTTCCAGGCTGTGCCGAAGGTTATATCCATGAGCGATGCACGGCGAATAAGCGACAATTATCGATGGTCCGTCATATCTCTCAGCCTCAAGCATCGCCTTTATGAGCTGCGGCCTGTTCGCGCCCATGTTCACAGATGCGACATACACGTAACCGTATGTAGACATCATAAGCCCGAGGTTCTTCTTCGGGATATGCTTTCCAGCTGATGCGAACTTGGCTATTGCTGCCAGCGGAGTCGCTTTTGAAGACTGCCCGCCTGTGTTTGAATAAACCTCAGTGTCCAGCACAAGTATGTTCACGTTCTTTCCCTGCGCCAGCACATGGTCAAGTCCGCCGAAACCGATGTCATAAGCCCATCCGTCTCCGCCGATGATCCAAACGCTCTTGGCCAGGAGATAGTCCCGTAGCTCGACGATCTTCTCAAGAACAGGCTTTGATTCTCCATAGACTTTCTTCAGTGCCTCATCAAGCTCAGAATCAACTGCCTTCGCCTTTGCTTTCGCATCCTCGTCTGTCTTGTCCCAGACAGGAAGGAATGCCTCGATTGCCTTCTTGAGATTGATTGTTGTCCCAGTCTCAACAAGCTTCTGCAGGTTGCGTTTGAGCTGCTTCCTGTTGGAGTCGACAGCAAGCTTCATCCCAAACCCGTATTCTGCATTGTCCTCAAAAAGCGAGTTTGCCCACGCAGGCCCTCTTCCTTCCTTGTTCTTGGTATAAGGGCATACAGGAAACGTCCCGCCGTAGATGGACGAGCATCCTGTGGCATTCGCGATGATCATGCGGTCACCGAACAGTTGTGTTACGAGTTTTATATATGGGGTCTCGCCGCACCCTGCGCATGCTCCGGAGAACTCAAACATAGGCACAAGCACCTGTGTTCCTTTAGGAGTGGTCTCTATTGTCCCTTCTGTCTGGTTGTCAGGCAGGTTCTCAAAGAACCTTTGGTTCTCGTTCTCGCCGCGTGCACGCTCCTCATCCAATGGATGCATCTCAAGAGCCTTTCCTTTAGCAGGACAGACCTCGACACAGCTTCCGCAGCCCACGCAGTCTTCAGGATACACCTGCACCCTGTATTTCAGCCCGGTCTTTGAGCCGTGTGAATCAATAGCGACAAATCCCTCTGGAGCGTCCTTCATGTGCTCTTCATCGATCTGCTTCACGCGTATCGAGGCATGCGGACACACGAATGAGCACTGTCCGCACTGTATGCATCTGTCAGGCAGCCATCTCGGGATCTCGTTAGCTATCCCTCTCTTCTCGATCCTTGTCGTTCCGGTAGGGATAGAGCCGTCGACAGTCATCTGCGATACAGGTATCTGGTCTCCCACAAGGAGTGAACATTTTATCAGTATGTTTTTTTCGAATTCTGATGTAGCATTGATCCTGTGATATTCATATGACTCGGTTATCTTATCTGGCACCGGCGCTTCTGAGACCTCGTCCCACGCCATCTGTATTGCTTTTATGTTCTTGTCTATGATATCCTGTCCTTTCTTCTTGAATGTCTTTTTCACAGCCTCTTCGATAAGCCCTTTTGCCTCTTGTGGCGGGATTATCTTTGCCACCTGGAAGAACGCAGCCTGCATGACCACGTTGATCTTGCCTGGAAGCCCTGCTTCCTTGGCAATGGCAGTCGCATCGATAGTATAGATCTTCACCTGCCTTTCAATGATCTTCTCCTGCATGTCCCTTGATAGGTTTTTGAAGACTTCTTCAGGTTTCCATGGAGAATTTATGAGAAGCACTCCGTTCTCGGTGATCCCTTTCAGGATATCGTATTTTCCTATATAGGACCTGTTATGCAGCCCGATGAAATCGCTTTTCGTCAGCAGGTACTGGGACTTGATCCTGGATTTTCCGAATCTGAGATGAGAGACAGTGATCCCGCCTGATTTTTTCGAGTCATACTGGAAGAACGCCTGCACGAACATGTCTGTGCTCTCGCCTATGATCTTGATAGAGTTCTTGTTGGCGCTCACTGTGCCGTCAGACCCAAGGCCCCAGAACTTGCAGTTCCGCAGCCCTTCCGGAGCAGTATCTATATCCTCACCTACAAGTATGGACCTATGCGTAACATCGTCATCAATACCGACAGAAAACGAATGGAATGCCTCATTGTTCAGGTGGTCATACACAGCCTTGACCATGGCAGGCGTGAATTCCTTTGATGAGAGCCCGTATCTTCCACCGATCACAGTCATGTCAGAAAGACTGCGCTCTTTGCTCTCCTTAAGAGCAGTCACGACCTCCTGATACAGCGGCTCGCCCAATGAGCCTGGCTCCTTAGTCCGGTCCAGTACAGCGATCTTCGTGACAGTTCCGGGTATCTTATCCAGGAAATCCGGAATAGAGAAAGGCCGAAACAGCCTCACCTTGATCAGGCCGACCTTATAGCCGTTGTTGTTCAGATAGTCTATTGTCTCCTCGATGGTCTCGCATGATGAGCCCATCGATATTATCAGCCTGTCAGCCTCAGGATGCCCGACATAGTCGAAGAGCTCGTATTTCCTGCCGAGTTTCTGCTCGATCTGCGCAAGGTGTTTCTTGACGATCATAGGGACTGCATCATAGAACCTGTTCTGCGCCTCTCTACCCTGGAAGAACACGTCAGGGTTCTCAGCGCCTACCTTGCATCTCGGCTTCTCAGGCCTCTGGGCAAGGTCGCGAAAATCCCGCACATACTTCAGGTCCAGCATCTCTTTGAGGATATCATAATCAGGAAGCTCGACTTTCTGCACCTCATTCGAGGTCCGAAACCCGTCGAAGAAATGCACGAAAGGCACTCTTGACTCGATAGCAGTCAGGTGCGCAGCGATCGCAAGGTCTGCTGCCTCTTGTACTGAGTTTGACGAAAGAATCGCGAATCCTGTAGGCCGTATTGCCATGACATCTGAATGCTCGCCGAATATGGATAATGACTGTGATGCGATCGATCTTGCTGCGACATGGATGACTGCAGGCAGAAGTTCTCCAGCCATCTTGAACATGTTCGGCATCATGAGCAGGAGACCTTGGGAGTTGGTGAATGTCGAGGTCAGTGCTCCGCCTGAAAGAGAGCCGTGCACAGCGCCTGATGCACCTGCTTCTGACTGCATCTCGATCACGTCAACGCTTTCGTCGAACACGTTCTTTCTTCCTTTTGCAGCCCATGAGTCTGCAAGTTCGCCCATGGCTGACGCTGGCGTGATAGGATATATCGCTGCCACATCAGAATAAGCATAAGCTACATGTGTCGCTGCTGTGTTTCCGTCTACAATAGCATATTTTTTATCATTGTCCATAAGTTTCACCGCTTTTTTTATAATATCTTGATATGATAATCTCTAACCAATTATTTTTCATTTGGCCTATCCTTTATATAATTTATCAATTTGAGATATAGACTGGACAGGAGTCATGCTTATACAATAAAGATTACTGATTATGTATCAATCAGCAATTCAGCCCTAGTTGAAATACTATTGACAACAGATTGAAAATATTTAAATATAGGAAGGAACATATGTCGGGCATGGGATTTTTAAATGAGCTTGGACAGAGCTGGAAGGGATTCAAACACTCTTTCAGCTTGATTTTCAAGAGATCAGTTCTGCTTGCTCCTATATTATTCAGCTGGTTCGTAATTGTTACCTTTGTTCTATATCTTTTTCCTCTTCTTAAGAAAGCAGAGGGTTCTGATCTTTTCTTTGTCTATATATTTCTGATTTTTTTTTTTACAGACCTATGTCATCTGCATGGCATGCATTGTTATGCTGGAATTGATCCAGCAGATAGAGCAAGGAAAAAAAATATCCTTGTTAAGGGCGATTGGTGAAGCTCTTTTTCGAGATTCGATCAAAGTGATACCTATAGCTATAGTCTGGGGTTATCTTTGGCTTACTATAGCCATACTTGAAGGAATTGTCAGAAATAGAAATAATATATTTAGCACAGCAATGTCCACAGCTGATGGCTCACGCTTATTGCATCAGGGCAATCCGAAATATTCTTCTGGAGTAGATGGATATTTTGGATATAGCTACGGATTAGGGTTTGAATTTCTAAAAAAACTGGTAAGGATGTTGACTTTTATGGCATTGCCTGCTGTTGCATGGGAGAACAAGGGCCCTTTCAGTGCCTTTATCAGGTCGCTTAAGATATACAACAGGCATCGGACTCAATTCTTGCTCTCGTATACATTGACTTTTACAGCATTTATAGTAATGGCAGTTCCACTGATTATACTTTTTGTTCTGCATCTCTTGGGCGTAGCATTACCTGCATTTATCATACCTGTTGTGATAATATATATCGGTTTCATATGGTCATTGAATATTTATCTTGAACAGATAGGGGTAGGATTGCTGTATCTGTGGCACATGAAATGGGAGAAAAACGGCAAAAAGGGAGAATTGTATTATGTAGACAGGCCGGATCTTTTTGACGAGATACACGAACTTAAGTAGTTTTGTTCTTGGCCAGCAGATTTATTAATCCAAATTATAGGACACAACACGCAATGATTTATCTTTCAAAACCAAAGGTTATTTTGCCTTATGTTGGGATTTCTTATAATCATTTGACACAGACCGTCCTCCGTAGACGCTTCGAAGTCCGATATACATGTGTCTTAGATAGAATCCCAGCCCGTGCTTGCCTATAAGCAGAAAAGCGTTCCTTGTGATTGAGGCAGCCTGCGCCAGCCGCCTTGTCCTCATAGATACAGAGCTTCCTTTTATATCTCCATGATGAACATACAGGTCCATCATGACCCCCAGCTTATATCTCATGTTTATCCTGTGCATAAGATCTGTATCATCATAATATCCCAGCCTGAATCTTTCATCGAACAGCCCCACATCCTCGATTACATCCCTTCTGGTCACAAAGCAAAAACCGCCGAGGGTATGTATCTCCTTGATTTTCTGAGAAAATAAAGAGCCTAGTGATGAAGAGAATCTCTCGATTCTGTCAAGTTCTCGTTCATCATAGCTTCTGATTCTGGGTCCCTGCCTGAGGTGCTGATAACCCTGTATATTCTTGTCTCTTGTGATTGGTCCGACCGCTCCGAAATCTGCATTTCGGAGAATGAAACTGGCAAGCCGGTCTATCGCATGCGCTGTGAGATAGATATCATCGTTCACGATCAGTAAGATATCTCCTTTGGCAGCTTTGATTCCGCGGTTGAAGCTCCTTGAAAAACCGAGGTTAGAGGGATTTTTAAAAAAAATCACCCTGCCGTAGATGGCCAAAAGCCTTGGCCTGAATTCTTTGATAAGCTCTTCAGTCTCCTTTTGCAGAGGCGATCCGTCATCGACAATGATTATTTCAGCCAGCCTTGGATTCTCAGGATGATTGGCTATAAGCGACCTGAAAAAGAGGTTCCTGATGACATCTATTGTCTCGTGGTTTTTGTTGTACATCGAGGTTATGATCGACACGATTCCGTTGTTTTGCCTTTTCTGAGGAAATTCCTGTTGCAGAAGAACGGATATCTCTGATTTCATCCTGTTGACAAGCCTGGCTTCTTCTGCCTGCTTTGCTGTCGCCTGCTGTTTTTCCATCGACTTGATTTTCTTGTCCAGCTCTTTTACAAGATATATAATCCTCTCAGTTATATCTGGCCTGTCTGCTCTGCTTGCATGAAGTAGCCGCAGCAGATGCAGTATCTCAATATCTGTCTTATCGATTTCACTGAAAAAATCTTTCTTTTTATCCCACCAGAACCAGTTCTCAGGCAGTTTCAGATCAGGATTGTTAAGCCTGTCCATCAAACCCTTCAGCTTCTTGTGCACTCCTGACCCAAAGATGCTCATGCTGTTGAAATTGAAGCATAACTATAAAAGATTTTCTGCTAAACAAGCTGATTTCCACTCAAAAAACTTATAAAGAAAGGGCTATTTTTTGTCTGATATCGGAAAAAGGGTGGGATTACTGCTTTTTTTTTGAATAAGACAAAGGAGTTGAGTATTTATGGCAGTAAAGAAAGGAGATAAGATAAAGGTTGAATACACCGGAAAGTTTGATGACGGCACTGTTTTTGATTCTTCAGAGAAACAGGGCAAGCCCCTCGAGTTCGAGGTAGGCGCAGGGATGATCATAAAGGGATTTGATGAAGCGGTCGTTGGGATGGAGAAGGACCAGGAGAAGGATGTGAAGCTTGAGCCGAAGGAGGCTTATGGCAACCACAATCCAGAGTTGATCAAGAAGATTCCAAAGGACCAGCTCCAAAGCGACCAGGAGCCAAAGCCGGGCATGATGCTTGCTGTCGGTCTTCCGACGGGCCAGCAGATACCTGCAAAGATTCTCGAGGTTGACGACAAGGAGCTCAAACTGGATCTCAACCATCCATTGGTCGACAAGACATTGAACTTCAAGATCAAGGTTGTCGGCATAAACTGATTCATCTTATTTTTTTATTTTTTTCTTCGATTTCTCGAGGGTATTGATCAGCCCGAACAGCATTCGTGCGATTTCTCTGCATAGTCTGTCGCATTCTTCATATTGTGGTTCATCTATGTATTTCAGTTGATAAGCGACAATCAGCAGGTTTTCCACTTCTTTTATGCTTCCGTTCGCATTATACAGGAATCGCAGGAAATCCGAAACAGTTGATTTACCGCATCCTTCAGCGACATTGCAGCTAACAGAAACCGCCGCCCGTCTGATTTGTGATGTAAGTCCATATATTTCGAAGTTGGGGAACTTCCGTGTGATCTCGTACAAGAGGGTCACAAAACTCAGACTTTTCTTCCACACCAAAAGATTCTTAAAATCACAGACCATATTTCATCCTCCGAAGCCAACTCTCAAGGAGTTTCTTCACTCTTGTAGAAACTCCGAAAGATCAAGTAAGGAGTTTCTTCACCCTAAGACTCCAAAAGATCAAACAAGCCCCTTTTTAGCAGAACTCACAAAAAAGCTTTCTATTCGAAGAATGGAAAGATTTTTGTAAAGGGTTCTGCGCAGGGGCGACCTCATGAGATCAATCAACTCCCACCAACCAACTACATACTCCCAACTACCAACTACATACTCCCAACTACCAACTACATACTCCCAACAACCAACTCCCAAACCACATACTCCCAACAACCAACTACATACTCCCAACAACCAACTCCCAAACCACATACTCCCAACAACCAACTACATACTCCCAACAACCAACTCCCAAACTACATACTCCCAACTACCAACTACATACTCTCAACAACCAAACTACATACTCCCAACTAAAGACTCCCCGCTCATAAAATCTTATTCTTGTCCCGCAGCAGTTTTATCACGAAAGTGATTATCCAAAGAAAGTACATGAACACCAGAAAATAGGAAAACGCCTTCGAATACTGCATGTATCTTTGGCTGGCAGTATAGCATTCAGCATTCTGCATAAAGACATCAGAGCATTCCTCAGAATAAGGCGAGTGTTTCTCTACGCAGTCTGCCCTCTGCACAAGGACCGAAAAGCACATCGACTTGTATCTTGTCTGGCTGTAGAATATGAGGTTCGCGAACAGCAGAAGAAACAGCACAAGGATCAGTATAAGATGCACTCTCATATGTGTCGCAAGCCTCATGTGCATCTCTTTTTTGCTCATGAATATGGTGATGGAAATAGGATATAAAAAGGTTTCGAAATCAGGATATCTGGTTGTCTTTTTCCCCTGCACATGGGAAAATAACAACAACACCGGCAGGCTGGTCGACTTTTGCATGGCAAAAGTCTGCTCCGGTCTGGATTTGTCTTAAAAATCCAGACCTCCGAACGCGCCATTGTTGTTATTTTCCTTTCTGCTTAAAAAAAAGAAAAAAAGCAATTATCTTTGCCTGCATTTTCATGTTCCCACTTGCTGATTGCACCGAAGTATTTATAATCAACCCTGCACACCCGATCCTTGATGGCAGACAGAAATTTCGTGTCTTACATCTGTAAAGAGATGCGGGCGGGTCATAGTCCTGAGCAGATCAGGGCTTATCTGGTTAATTACGGCTATCAGGTTCCCTATGTCAACGCAGCGATAAAGCAGGCCCAAAAGCAGGTCCAGCACGAGCGCCAGGAAGCGATCAAGAAGAACAAGGCCTTCCTGGAAAAGCTTGCAGATTACATAAAGGACATGCGAAAGAAAGGCTACGATGACTTCTCGATACAAAACACCCTGCTGCGATATGGATACAACTACAATCTTGTGGCCCAGGCATTCCAGACACTTTCACAAACGCCTTCTGCTGCGACAATAATCAGGCATGAGCTGTCGAACAAGACACTGATAGCTATTGCAGGAATCATTGTCGGCCTGGCTGGCATCACATTCCTCATATTGTTCCTGTTCTCTCCTGGCGGCGACATACTGCTTGACCATGAGCTGAGTCTTAAAAGCGAAAGGCTCAGGGTCGGCGAGACACTTCAATATGAGCACATATTCATAAATCACGGCAGCGCTAAATCATTCGACATCACGATCAGCTGCGAGATAATGAACAGGGAAAACGAAAACATAATCACGAAGAATTCTGATACAGTTAAGTTTAGGCCTTCTATCACATGGAAAAGCAAGATACCGCTTAGTGCTGAACCTGGAGACTATGAGATCTCATGTGATACAAAATACGGCCCTGACTTTGAAAAGATCACCTCAAGCTCCAGGATATTCAGGGTCACAAAGGATTCAGACCAGCCGACATGCACAGATGGTATACAAAACCAGGAAGAAGAAGGGATAGACTGCGGAGGGCCTTGCCTGATTCCGTGCAGTACAGCCAGCTGTTCAGACGGGATACAGAATCAGGAAGAGGAGCAGGTTGACTGCGGAGGTCCTTTCTGCGAACCATGCGAGGAAGCTACATGCGACGACAACATATTGAACCAGGGAGAATCAGGCATAGATTGCGGAGGGCCTTGCGAGCCATGCGAAACAGAGGAGTCATGCAATGACGGGATTCGCAACCAGGAAGAGGAAGACGTGGACTGCGGAGGACCTTGCGAGCCATGCGAAGAGGAATATCATTACTGGGATGCAGAAAAAGAGATAAAGGAGATCCCGCCTGAGCAGCACTGGCTCGGAAAACGAATCTGCGAGAAGATCGACAAGCCAGAAGAGATGGACAACTGCTTCCTGCTGCTGTCCAAGCACACCAACCAGAGTGCATACTGCGATGAGATAGATGGCACACAAAGGAACAACTGCTATTATGAGCTGACGCAGTTCGGAGTGCCAAATCTCTGCGAAAAGATAGACAACAAGCTCTACAGGCAGGCCTGCAAGACATTGTATAATACAGACAATTCTTATGATTATATCATAAGCTGAAAATATGCAGCTAATAGCAAAAAAATAAGATTTCTAAAAAGAATCAGTCAAAAAAATATCAAGATTCAGCTGAACTCCGGCTCGACCACGAACCGTGCTTTCTTGGAATACTTTTCCGGCCCGCTCAGATGTCCGAACTGTTCGACATCCCGTGGTTCTATCATCCTGAACATGTAGAAGTCCAGATTATCTGACTGGTAAAGCTCATTAGCCTTGACTTGGAAGTAACCCGTCTCTTCATTCAGATGCACGCCTCCGATCATCGCCGGAGTCATGTTGATCTCTGGATATCTCACCTTCTGATCATCATGCTCCTTGACCATCTCAGGTATGTACAACCCTCTGTTGTCTATGACCATAGCAGTCACCTTATATCTGCCAGGTATCAGCTCAAGGCTGCTGCTGGACTGGTTCGCGATCAGCATGAACTGTGAATATTTTGGCTCGTTCGGTGTCTCCTGGACCTTTTGGATGGTCAGTATCGTCTTTTGGTCCTGGTTCATGGTCCTCCGAAGGTCCCTTATAGATTCTACCTTTACTGGGTCCAGAAAATCAGTCGTGGTGTAGTTGCGAAGATCAGCGATAGGTATCATATAAAGCTGTGCAGAAAGCTCTTTTACAGGATCCAGGTATATCCTGAATTCTAAGGAGCGGTTTGTCTGCATATCTATCCCTGATTTTACCTTTGCAGCATATCCGTCTGCCTCGATTATTAGCTCTCCTCCGATGCACACAGGAAAACTGCTGATGAACCTGCCATTGCTGTCAGTATCCCCGACAACGCATTTCCTGTACTCTCCGCAGGCAAATGATATTCCTGCGTACTGGACAGGTTCAAGTGTGTTTGAGTCTAAGACATCGATTTTTACAGGACCAGAGACCCATTGCGAAGGGTCGCATATCAGGGTCTTCTTTGGTCTTGTTATCTTTCTTGTGATCATCTCATCTTTCTCATTGTCATATTCTACCGGGATCTCATCAGGCATGCCTTTCTTTATTCCGAAACTCACCCCGGAATAGTCCCATTCTCCGATCGTACCTTCGCCCAGATGCCACTGGAGCATATCCTTGTTGTCCCGCACATTCGCTTCCATAGCGAATATGAAGCTGTATCCCTTGTTATCAAAAGCATCTTCATCGCGTATCTCTACCATTATAGGAACACTTAGGTCATAGAAGAACTCATAATGGTTGGTCTGGACAGACGGCAGGAATGGTGTGGGAAAATCTGTCTTGATCGACCTTCCCTTGAGAAGCTCTCCGTCAGATGGTGTGACATCCATGTAATACGGCCAGTCCATGAAATAGAAATTCACTGAATAATCAGAATAATCAGCATCATTCGGAATCATCAGCCCGTCATAAAGCCCTTGTGCATCCGGCTCAGAATCAACCGCAAGATCTCCGTTCTTTGTGTTCTCTATCCGGATAAAAGGCATGTAGCTCACGATCAGGTCCTTGATCTTCATCCTGACCAGGCTCTTGATCCAGAAAACCGATGAATACCCTTCCTTTACAGCAGCGATCGGCGGAAGCTTATCCATGTCAACTCCGCTGGACAGCGCCACCATGTTCATGAGCATGTTCTCCAGAAACTGTGTCTGCATCTCTTCTGCAAGGATCTCTGTCGCAAGCTTATGCATCTCAAAAAGCTCGACCTCTTGTTTTGTGCCGAAATTCTCAAGCATCTGGGAATCATCGCCTTGTCTTGCTTCGATAGGATATGTCATCTGAGCATTGACCCTTCCGTCTAGTATCATGATCTCTACCTCCGGTGGCTCAGAAAAACTAAAATCATATCCCTGACCTGTCAGGCTTGAAAAATTATTGATGCAGAAATCGATCTCCTGTTCGATATATCGTGAAAGCTCCTCCTGCATTCTCTCAACAGAAGCATAGTTCTCTACTGACATGTCACAGTCCATGCAGTCGTTTTTCGTATTCATATGCCACCAGTATGGAACAAAGTAATCTGGCGTGACAGTTATTCCGTCTGCTTCAGTAGAATCCCATTGTATCAAGAAAGAATGGTCCTCTTTTGCCCTTGCAAAACCAGATGTTGACCCGATCTCCTGGATTCCGTCCATAAGCACCTCATCCAGGCAGCTGAGAACATAAGTCTGCGCAGGCTTGAACTTGTCAGCCACATCGTCTGTATGAAGCTCAGGCTCATTCTCCCATTGGTAGAGGATGATATACAGTGCCAAAGCGAGCAGGATCAGGAGCACGATTCCGATGATTATGAACACTGTCACCTGCCCTTTCCTTGAATCTCTTTTCTGTATCATCTTTGTTTCTCGACTATTGGCACGACCAGTCTTCCTGAATCATAAATTATGGTGGCGCTCTCAAAGCTTGCGTTCATGTGCCTTGCATCATAGCCATTGTCGCCAGCAGTGTTTGTCGCAGAACCTGCATATATCTCAAGCTCCTGATCACCGTCCAAAAGCACTGTATACTCCTCTTCACCCCTAAACGGCTTGATATACCAGGCAACCTCATATAATGTATTTCCTTCATACTCAGCCTTGTATGCCTGCAGGGTCACCTCAAGCTGTGAGATCCTGGTCTCTCCTTCCTGGCTTATGTGCCCGGACTGTGCTCTGCCGGTCCCGCCCCATTTTGTGCAGACGTCAAGCTCCCAGTCAGATACCTCATACCATCCGTCCACACGCGGATCATGCAGCGTGCTTTTGCCGTCTGCCTTTGTCATGATTACCGCAAGGACCAGCACAAAGACGATGACCGATAGTATCCTGATTTTTCTCATTTTTTCATTCATCCGCTCGAAGAGCAGTAGTTTGTTCCTTTCAAAGGAGGATTGTATTTGTCCAGTTCGACATCGAGTATATCACCTACCTCGCTAATGGTCAGAACTGATCCGTATAGATGACAGCCAACATTATGCACAGGATTCATGGACTCGGGACAGTCATTGGCATATTTACCCTTATAGTAGGCCATCCCGCAGGTAGAATGCCAGCCGATCGATGCCATTATGATAGGGATATTTCTAAACAGCATCGAACCGATATTTGCCAGGAACTGGAAGAAAAAATTAGACCCCACCAGCTTCCATTGCGCTCCTTCGACGTATAGGCACTGCCTTTCCTTATAGGATGTATAGCATGTTGTCAGCGGAAGACCTACCTCAGCGTTCTCCTCCACGCATTTCTTTAGCATGCATTTGATCTGCCTCTCTTTCTTCATATTATAGATGATGCCAGGCACGCAAAGGCATGATTTTGCAGCATGAATGCTCTTTGAAGGATCCATCTTCGAGCCTAGGAAATTCCCTATCTGTGTGGGCTTGCCGTCGCCCTCAAGCAGACGTACACCTCCGCTTGCTGCAGAGGCAGCAGTGTGCCATCCAAGCGTTGGTGTTGCTCCTTTTATCACGCCCTTTAGTCCGCCTCCTGAGAGAGCAGCCTCAAGTCCGCCAGAATAGCCTCCAAGAACACCGCCTGCGACAAATCCCATGATCATCGGATCAACACCAGTCAAGTCAGCCCACGCTTCAGCATAGTCGAGCGTGCAGATCTTGCAGCTGTAGATCATGCATACAACTTTTATGACACCTCCGAAATTTACAGCATAAGCAGGCGGCCAGACGAACTCGACAACCATCTTATCGACCCAAGACAATGCAGGGCAGGCTGCATTCCATATCGCCCTGACAATTCCTCCGATAATTGGCACGTTCTTCAGTGCATTATAAAGAGCGAACAGCACAGCCTTGACAATTCCGAGGATTGCATTGATAGATGCGATCATCTCGACTATTGAGCAGATCATGCTCATCCACTTGTTCCATTTCTGCCATTTCTCTATCGAGTCCTGGATATCGTTGATGTCATTTTCTATGCTGTCTATCGTGGTCTGGTAGTTCTCACCGATTGTGCCCAGAGGATTGTTGAATGTCTGAAATGTTATATTTATATTTTCGACCTCTGGGTTCATGTAGGATCTTATCCCGCGCCTTGACCTGACCTTCATCTCGCACTCGATCACTATGCCTTCGCTTGCGTTCTTCACGCTCTGCTTGTCCAAAAGTGCTATGAAGTTCAATGACTGAAGGTCCCCGATAAAATATGCTCTCTGTGAATTTGTACATGAGATTTCCTTGTTCACGATTTTCGCACCTGCTTTCATCTCATGTATTATCGGAACAGACACAGGATATGATGTGAATGAGAGCGTCCTTGCATCGATCTTCGGCAGGCTTCCGGTCTTGATAGTCAGGAAATTTGGAACCACGGTCAGGTCTGGCTCGCATACAGATGTCGGCTTCTTTGCAACAACAGAATTGCCGGCCCTGTCTGTAATATTGAAGTAGATATCATCCACATGCGCAAATGAATCTATAGTGACGATAGTATATTCGCAGATGATTAGATTTTCATCCTCTCTTGAGCATTCCATCTCCGCAGGCTCAAGGTCAGCGACATTGCTTGCATCCATGACAACATTGACATCATGTTCATGATCGATCTTTATCATGGTCTTGGCATCATCCATGGTTGTCGGGCACTCTGGATTGATTGACATCTCCACGACCTTCGGCTGTGAAGAGCTCACTGCAAAATTCCAGGAAAATACAGTATCCACATTATTGCCGGCATCATCAGCAGTAGCAAGAGAAAGATATACCTGCCCTCTGGCACCGTCACTTTTCATGACATCAGTATTCCAAAGACACACCCAGCTTGCGCCTTCATTGTAGCATCTGTCTGCCTTGACCCTGGACTCACTGTTCAAAGACTCCATATCAAGATATGCTTCATCCCGATAAAACCCGGATCCGGTCTCATCAAATCTGACAGCGATGGTATTCTCGCCTGGATGCAGATAAAGGACATCATCATCTGCTGGCCCGCCATAATAGTTATAGGTTTTCATAGGCTTTGGCGAGGAAAAATCAGTCCCCATGGTTACGGTCCTGGTCTCTTCAGCCACATTCCCGTTATCATCAGCCATAGTGAATATCGCATTGAGGCTGCCTGATGCAGCATGCAGTCCTATACCTTCCCAGATGCAGCTGTACATGCCCCTCCTGACATGCCTGCATTCACCCTCAAGATCTTTTAAGGACTCAGGAATAAAGGCATTGAATGATGAAAGATCAGCTTTTGCCCCTGCCAGCCGGTTTTCTGAGATATTGACAGCAACATTCACTTTCTTGCTTCGGTTGGACACATGAGTCACAGGGTTCCCTTCATCATCTGTCACCCTGATCCCAGTGATCCGAGGTTTACTGCTGTCAAAATAGATCTCCTTGCACACGGGTTTGCTTCCCTGGCCCAGGATATCATAAGCTATCAGGCAGACCTCGTTTTCTCCTTCTGGAAGAGAAAGTTCAGACAATGAAAATTTCTTGACAATCGTGTATCTGCATGATTCAGTTTCAGGAATAAAAGAGCGAAGAATCGTCCCGTCCTGCACAAGGTTTACCATGGCGATATTTGAGCATAGGCTTCCGCATGTTCTGCAGGCCTGATCCATTGCATCGAAACTTGCCCGAATCTCGCCTGATTCGACTGTTATTGCTGCAGCAGAAAAAACCGGCGGAGAAGAATCCACGACAAGTGTT
Source organism: uncultured Methanosarcinales archaeon (assembly GCA_964390375.1). Lineage (GTDB taxonomy): Archaea > Nanobdellota > Nanobdellia > Woesearchaeales > DSVV01 > CAYMIF01. The sequence goes on along the minus strand of CAYMIF010000026.1, from coordinate 1,959 downwards.
TTTTGTATCGTATCGACAGGAGATCCGAACGAAAGCTCCATAAGCTTATAATTGTATGCTCCGCCTTCTCTTTCCAGCAAAGCAGACTTATATCTACATATTGTCGCTTCCTCGTTTATGTTCTCGCAGCTCGAGAACCTGTGTGTTTTACCGGCAATTTCAAACGCCACATCATCTGCCGTGACCTCTGAGCTGACCTCCATCTCGATCTCGATTTGGTCAGTCTGGGACACAGTGTTTTCAAACCCGTCCTGTCCATTGACCTTATATTCAACGATATCAGCAAAAGCGCCGGATATAACAAAAGGTATAGATATCATTAGATATACTGCCAGATACACAAAACGCCGACATAGTTTTTCAAAATTTATCGGAAATCCCCTTTTTATAAAGTTATATGCTTATTTTTCTGGCCTCCTGCATATATATATTTTTTGGTTAAATAGGCTAATATGGAATCCTATGCATCTGTGCCTTGAGATCATATCTCATTCTCAGAACATCCCATAGAACAGGGAAGAAACAGCAGCCAGTATGAATGCCAGGAAGAATTCTCCTGGAACAAACACCATCAAAAGAAACAGGCAAGCCTTAGAAAAATTCAGGATACCTTCCTTGAATAGTATGAAACGCACCTTGTCGCCTGCGCCGTCGATAGCCTTGTCATAGGTCATGGCCTGGAAAGGTATTGAGATCATTGATTTAGAGATTCCGTAAAGAGCATCGACCAGGATGAGCTGGGGCGCAGACTTGATCAACGAACGAAAGACCCAGATCATCGAGTGCATAACAGAGCCTGTACGAAGCGTCTTTCTCCTGTGTTTTTTGGAATACCTGGCAACCCAGATGATCACGATGGCAGAGGTGAACAAAGAAAGAGAGGTTATTCCGCCAAGAGACGAAAAATCGCCGATTATGTTCTTGTAATAGAATATATACATAGGCCAGAGTATAAGCGCTGTTCCGGATTCTATCCCATATCCGATAAAAGCGATATAGTTCTTCGGCTTATGTCCTGAGAAGACCTTCTTCCAGCTCACCTCCAGGGGATCATGTATGTCTTTTGATGCAAAAAGAGGGATTACAGACACGATCAATAGTATCGACACGATCATGAACAGCAGCTTGAATGACAGGGTATAGAAAAGGATTGAGCCTCCGATCAATGGGCCGGCGACATGGAACGTTATCCAAACCACTTTCGAGAAGCACACTTCCTGCTCCCTGTTCTCCCGCGAGCTGAACTTGGTAAAGTCTATGTGATAGCCGGTCCAAAACAGCGCATTGTTTATGCCGTAGAAAATAGCGATGACATAGATCGGCCAGGCATATCTGTCCAAGGAATGCAGAAGTATGAAATAAAGCAGAGCAAAAGGTATGCTGGAGGCGATTGAATGCTTATAGCCGAGCTTTGCAGCGAATTTCGCAGCAGGAAAAAGCATCAGCACATGTGTCAGGTTCATGACAAAATAGAACAGCATGATCTGTCTGAAGCTGTATCCGAGCCCGAGGAAATAGATCGGCACAAACACCGAGATCATGGATACAGCGAGCCATCGCAGCGCAGTAGAAAGATATAGTTCATTCAGCTCCTTGTTGGCGAGCAGATGCATGAGATGATGGTGCGCGTGCATATGTCTATTATTTTTGCAAATAGTCATTAATAAATATTGCGGAAAATTCGCCTGGTTGGAACTTCCATAAAAAATTGATATAGCACTACCCGACCGAAGAGAGATTTTTTGGATGAAGCCATTGATATAGGGCTAAGTCAGAATCAAGCTGCTGATCATCTTCTAGGCCAAAAAGGATTTGCGAAGCTATACGATTGCTTGCACGTCATGTCACGATTTTGCTCCAGAGCCACTTCCATTTTGCAAGAATATGCATATAAAAAAAATCAGCGTAGCAAATGGCCCAGATGACCAGAACTCACCGCTTCGAATCAATATCTGATCT